>DATAKH010000229.1:0-8189 GCA_036261735.1 Sphingomicrobium sp. | reverse complement strand
CGGCGTTCCCAAGGCGCAATGGGACGCGGCCGCCGGTAACACCCAGAAGCTGCCGTCGCTTCACAGCCCGTTCTGGGCTCCCGACGCGGAAGCCGTGATCTCGACGGCGACCGAGGCGATGACCGTGGCGGCGCTCGGTGTGTTGAAGAAGGGCTGAGTTACTCAGCCGCCCACTGGGCCGACTTTTCGATAATCGTAAGCTCGCGGAGCAACGCGTCGACGCTGTCCGTGAGCTCGGGCAGATGGGTGATCTGGTGGCGGGCGCCGCGATAGGCTTCGGCCAGGAGAATGGCGTCGATCAGGATCGGCACCACCAGGCTTTCGGGATCGTCGAGTTGAGGGAGTCCCTGCAGCTTCTCCAGTGCCTTGCGTTTCGAACCCTCGGGGTCGGACACGATTGCCGCCCGACCTATCATCCAACCCATTCCACCGCTCCTTGACCGCAACACTAGCCGCCGTGGCCGGGCAGGAAAGCGCGTCCGCCGCGCGATTGAGGCGGCTCGGCGTTAACCGCTCAGGAGCTTGCCGAATCGAGCTTCGCGATCTGCTGCGGGGTCAGGTAAAGCTCCATCGCCGCAACCAGCTCGGCAAGCTGGGCGAAGCTCGGTCAGCCCGCTGATCCGGATCGGCCATTTTCGATCATTACCGTTCCTCCATCGGGGTCCGTTCACCACTTATTTGTAAAGTTTAGCGACACCTGTCCGCATGTCGCTGGAATTGCCACTCGAGGCGCCGTGTCGCCGCTAGTCTCCTTTTGGAGCCATGCGCTCGCCGCGACAATGTTCGCGTCGTTGCTGGTTTGGCGGTTGGGAGCGGGTGCGCGCCAGCCGGGGCACCGGCTGCTACTAGCCGCATTCGCTCTGACCGCATGCTGGGCGTGGCTTCAGGCGATCGGTCCGGGCGAGGCGCTGGCGCGTTATTCGGAAACCGCGCGCAACCTGGTGTGGGTCGGGCTCCTCTACAGCCTCTACGCATCGAGCGAAGGCCGGCAGAAAGGGGTTCGGCTGGTCTATGGCGCCGTCTCGGCCGTGCTCGGCTTCCAGCTGGTCGTTACCACGATCTGGGTCGCTGCTCGCGCCGGCGGAGCGGAGACCGGGGCCGCGATCGACCAAACCGGCACGATCCTTCGCGTTACCGCCGCCGCGGGCTCGCTCGTACTTGTCCACAATCTCTATGGCCAGGCAGCGCCGTCGAGCCGGTCGAACATCCGCTTCGCAATGCTCGCGCTTGCACTGAGCTGGGCCTACGACCTCAACTTCTACACGATCAAATATCTCGCCCCGTCGGCGGCCGGCGGCCTGGGCGACTGGCGAGGCGTCGCGGTCGCGCTGACCGGTCCACTATTCGTCCTTGCAGCCCGCAACGAAGATGACTGGCGGATCCGGTTGTCGCGCGCGGCAACGTTCCAGTCTTTGTCGCTGCTCGGCATCTGCGCATATTTCGTGGTGATGGCGGTCCTCGCAACGGCTCTTCGCGGAGCCGACGGCAATTGGCTGCGCGCCCTGTCGGCCGGGCTTCTGGCGGTAATGGTGGTTGCGGCGATGGTCCTGGTGCCGAGCCCGCGCGCGCGAAGCTGGGCGAAAGTGAAAATCGCCAAGCATCTGTTCGAGCACCGCTACGACTATCGCAGCGAATGGCTGGGATTCACCGAGACTCTAGCCGGATCGGGAGCCGAGGCTCGTCCGCTCGGGGAGCGCGTCGTAAAGGCCTTTGCCGACATCCTCGATGCGCCCGGAGGATTACTCCTCGAGCGTGACGAAGCCGGCGCATTCATCACTGGAGCCGCTTGGAACTGGCACGGCCGCACGGCCGTCGATTCGGAGATCGGCGCGGCCAAGCGCTTCTGGGACGTGACCGCTGCCAACGGCCGAATCCTCGAGCTCGACGCAATCCGGGCAGGATGGTCGGGCGACGACGGCGCCATCGAAATTCCGCAATCGATCGGCGATGAGACCGATGCCTGGATAGGCGTTCCCCTGATCCACAAGGACAGGGCCGTGGGCCTGGTCCTGCTCGCGGCGCCCGAATACCGCCGAGCGCTCGACTGGGAAGATTTCGACCTTCTCCGCACCGCTGGCCGGCAGGCAGCCAGCTGGCTGGCCGAGGCCCAAGGCCAGCGGGCGCTGTCGAACGCGCAGCGGTTCGAGGAATTCAACCGCCGCTTCGCGTTCATCCTTCACGACATAAAAAACCTGGTCAGCCAGCTGTCGCTGGTCGCTCGAAACGCGGAACGGCACGCCGACAATGCCGAATTCCGCGCCGACATGATCGCGACGCTCCAGAGCTCGATCGGCAAGATGAACGACCTGCTGGCGCGGCTTTCGCCGCAGGCATCGCCGCGTGCGGACCGGATCCAGCCGCAACCCCTCCGCAACATTCTCGCTGCCGCAATCGCAGCCCGACGCGGCACGGACCAGGTCAAGTTGCTGGGTCAGTGCAACGAATGGGCAATGGTCGATTCAGGAGCCCTCGAACAAGCTGTCGGACACCTGCTCCAAAACGCGATCGAAGCAAGCCCCCTGGGCGAGGCCGTGAGCGTCCGAGTCCAGCGTACCGGCAGCGAGGTGACGATCACGATTGCCGACGTCGGGTGCGGAATGGACTCGGAATTCATCCGCAGCCGGCTTTTCCAGCCCTTTGCTTCCACCAAGAGCGCCGGCTTCGGAATTGGCGCGTTCGAAGCGCAGTCCCTGGTAAGCGCAATGGGCGGCCGGATCAGCGTCGAGAGCCGCCCTGGCGAAGGCACGCGCTTCACCATCCACCTCTCCGCGGCCGATGAGCCGCCCCAGCAGCTTCGGGAAATCGCATGAGCACCCAACCCAGTCTTCCGGTCCTCCTCGTCGTCGAGGACGACGAAGGGCTTCAGCGCCAGCTCAAGTGGGCGTATGACGGCTATACGGTCGTCGCTGCCGGCGACCGCCAGTCTGCGCTGGAGGCGCTTCGGCTCCACGAACCGGCCGTTGTTACGCTCGACCTCGGCCTTCCGCCGGATCCCGATGGCACCGACGAAGGCTTCGCGACGCTCAGGGAAATGCTGGCGATCAAGCCGGACACGAAGATCATCGTCGCATCCGGCCACGGTGCCCGCGAAAGCGCGATCAAGGCGATCGCGCTTGGAGCATATGACTTCTACCGAAAACCGATCGACATTGACGAGCTTGGGCTGATCGTCGCCCGCGCCTTCCACCTCCATGGTATCGAAGAGGAGAACCGACGGCTCGAAGCAACGGGATCGACCGTACTAGGCTCGATCGTAACGAGCTCGGACGAAATGCTGAAGGTTGCTCGAACCATCGAGCGAGTCGCATCGACCAATGTGTCGGTGATGCTGCTCGGCGCTAGCGGAACCGGCAAGGAGCTGCTTGCCCGGGCGGTTCACGAGCGAAGCGACCGTACCGCCGGCCCGTTCATCGCAATCAATTGCGCGGCAATCCCCGAAAACCTGCTGGAAGCGGAGCTGTTCGGCTATGAACGCGGCGCCTTCACTGGAGCGGTGAAATCGAACGTCGGCAAGATCGAGCTGGCGCAGGGCGGCACGCTGTTCCTCGACGAGGTCGGCGACATTCCGCTCCCACTCCAGGTCAAGCTGCTCCGCTTCCTCCAGGAGCGAGTCATCGAGCGCATCGGCGGCCGGCAGCCGATCGCCGTGGACACGAGGGTGGTCTGTGCCACCCACCAAAACCTGGAGGCGATGCTCGCCGACGGCCGTTTCCGCGACGATCTCTATTATCGCCTCGCCGAAGTAGTCGTCAAAATTCCTTCGCTAGCGGAGCGGGCGGGCGACGCAGTGCTTCTGGCGCGCCATTTCACCAACCGCTTCGCCCACGAGATGAAGCTCAACGTTCAAGGCCTCGCCGCCGACGCCGTGGCTGCGATCGACAGCTACGGCTGGCCGGGCAACGTCCGGGAGCTGGAGAACCGGATCAAGCGGGCGATCATCATGGCCGACGGCAAGCTGGTCGGCGCCGCCGACCTCGACCTGCCGGGAGCGGCGGTCAACGGAGCCGACTTCCCCATCAACCTGCGCGCGGCACGCGAAGTCGCCGACCGCAGGGCAATCCGCCAGGCGCTTAGCCGGACCGACAACAACATCTCCGGGGCAGCGAAGCTTTTGGGGATCAGCCGGCCAACGCTCTACGACCTGCTGAAGCAGTACCAGGTGACCGCTTAGCGCATTGTCAGCCAAATGAGTGCTGCCGTGCCGGCGACGATCCGGTACCAGGCGAACGGCGCGAACCCGTGGCGGGAGATATAGTGGACGAATGCCCGCACCACGACGATCGCAACAACGAAGCTGACCACGAAGCCGACGGCAACCGTGCCGAAGCCGACCTCGGTCGTGTCCGCCAGCAGCGTCTCGTGATGCTTGGCGATCTCCAGCACGGTCGCCCCAAGCATGGTCGGGATGGCTAGGAAGAAGCTGAATTCGGCGGCCGTGCGCCGCTCGACGCCGAGGGCTAGGCCGCCCAGGATCGTCGCCCCCGAACGGCTGACCCCGGGGATCATCGACAGGCATTGGATGACGCCGATCCCGACGACCCGTCCAAGCGGCATTTCCGCTACGCCGACGATTTCCCCGGGCTTCACCGTTTTCTCGATGACCAGGATCGCAACCCCACCGAGGATCAGCGCCCAGGCGACGACGACCGCATTGCCGAGCAGCGCCTCGATATTGTTGATGAGCAGGAAGCCGAGAACCGCGGATGGCACGAAGCCGATCAGGACGTTGCGGACGAAGCGCCACGACATCGGCTGGTTGGCGAACAGCCCTTCGAGCACCGCCCAGAAGGTCCTCCAGTAAAGTACCACGATCGCAAGGATCGCGCCGAGCTGGATGATGACGTTGAACGCCTTCCACTGGTCGGCATTGAAGCCGAGCAGCTCGGTCGCGAGGATCAGGTGCCCGGTCGAGGAGACCGGAATGAATTCGGTGACTCCCTCGACGATGCCGAGGATGATCGCGATCAGGAGGATTGGCATCTAGGCGGCTGTCTCAGGCTGCTTGCTCAACCGCGGGCGCAGACCAGCGGCCGCCCTGGCGGTAGCGTTGGAGCCATTCGGGAGCGACCGATTCCAGCGCCGTCGGCTCGATGCCGAACGCTTCCATGCCCTTCGCTTTCCTGGCCGGCAGGTTGTCGCGCTGAAGCATCTTCCATTGATCGCGGGTCAGCGGTGCGCCGGGCAGGAAACCGAACCACGACAGAAATGCGGAGGCGAAATTCGGAAGGTCGGGCATTTCCGGCTCGCGCCCGGCCGAGCGAGCGCAGATTGCGTAAATATCCTCCATCGTCATCACCTGCGGACCGCCGATTTCGAACGTGTTTCCGCCAAAGCCGAGCGGGTCGAGCGCGGCCTGGGCGATCGCCTTGGCGAGGTCCTTCACGTACACGGGCTGGAACCGCCGTTCGGCGGCGACCACCGGCAACACTGGAAGCCGCGAGAGGCCCGCGAGGCGGTTGGTAAGATCGTCTTCCGGGCCGAAGACGACCGACGGCCGGATGATCGTCGCCTTCGGGAAGGCGGCACGAACGGCAAGCTCCCCTTCGCCCTTGGTTCGGCCATAGGCGGATTCGGATTCCGGATCTGCGCCGATCGCTGAAATATGAACGAGCGACTCCGCTCCGGCGTCCCGAGCCGCTTCGGCTACGTTTTTCGCTCCCTCGACATGAGTCGCGTGGAACGCCCCCTTGAGCACGCCCACGAGGTTTATCACCGCGAACGAACCTTTCACCGCGGTCCTGACCGAAGCTGCATCGGCGACATCCGCACGCACGGCGCCGAACTGGCCGACAGCCGCCAGCGGCTGGAGGAAATAGGCGCTTCGCGGGCTTCGGCAGGCGACTCGAACCCGCACATCTTCCTTGAACAATTGCTCGCAAACGTAGCGGCCGATGAAGCCGCCGCCGCCGAACACGGTCACGATGCGATTGTCGGGGTTGATCATGCCTTTGCCCTAGCGTTTCGGGCTCGGTTGACAAGCACCTACCCCGCCTCCAAATGGCGCCGCCTACCACTTATCGACATGTCCGTGCCCAGGTGGCGGAATTGGTAGACGCACCAGCTTCAGGTGCTGGCGCTCGCAAGGGCGTGGAGGTTCGAGTCCTCTCCTGGGCACCATTGTCGCCTGGAGGATGTCCGGGGACATCCGAAGCCGACATTCGCGCGCAGCGCGCGGGCCGTCACGGGAGGAAATCCCCTGGCGTCAGTCGGGCTCTGCTTCGCTGACCCGCTGGCCGGCCTGCGACGTCTCTCGATTAGCTCTGCTAATCTCGGCGTCTTAGGTTAAAACGGAAAATAATATTGGATCGCGATCACCCCGACGATCCAAGTTATGAGGTTGAGCGGCAGCCCGACTTTCATGAAGTCCATATAGTTGTACCCGCCCATCTGGTAGACAATCACGTTCGTCTGGTAGCCGAACGGCGTCGCGAATGCCGCGCTTCCAGCGATCATGATGGCGATCAGGAATGGGCGCGGGCTGACTGCGAAAGCTTCCGCCATCGTCACCGCCACCGGCGTAAACAGCACCGCCACGGTAGCGTTGGACAGGATTTCCGTCGCGAAGAGTGTCGCCCCGTAAAGGATGATCAGCGCAAGCAGCGGGCTCATGTTCTCCATCGACCCGATCAGCGCGTTCGTCGCCTCGCCGGCAAGCCCGGTTTCGTCGAGGGCGATCCCGAGGACGATCATTCCAGCGATCAACATCAGCACTTCCGGCCTCAGTCCGTGATAGGCTTCGTCAGCCGTGATCACCCGCATGAGAATGAGCAGGACGGCGCCAGCGAAAGCGCATGCGGCGATGGGAGCGATGTTCAGAGCAGCGGCGGCGACAACGGCGACGAAGATCGCGGACGACATGATCGCCTGCCACGGCTTCAAGTCGACATGCGCGGTGAATGGCTGGACATGGCCGATCATTCCGCCCGCGAGGCCCGGCGCGCGAAAGTCTTCCGCAGAGTCCGCCGCCTCATCGGAGCTCGCCTTGGAATTCCCGTTTTCGGTTCGGATCAGCTTGCTGCTGAACAACAGCAGATAGAGCCCGCCCGCGGCAGCCACCCACAGGCCGACCGGCGTTATTTCGAAAATTCCGAAGCGCGGCTGCCCCGCGACCGCGGCCATGTCGTTGACCAGCAGGTTCGTCGACGTGCCGATGAGGGTGCAGCAGCCGCCGAGAACGGCGGCGTAGGACAACGGGATCAGGTAGCATTTGGGCGAACGGTTGAGCGACCGCGCCACGTCGCGCACGACCGGGGCGCTAAGCACCACGATCGGCGTGTTGTTGAGAAAGGCGGACAGTGCGCCGGCAAGCGCGATCAGGACCCACAGGCCGGCGGCGCCAATTCGCCTGCACAACGCGACCACCTTCGCGATCGCAGTGTCGAGCAGCCCCGACAGCTCCATCGCATAGGCAATGACGAACAACGAAGCCAAAGCGACGATTGCCGGGCTCGCGAAGGCAGCCTGCACTTCGACCGGCCGAACGACACCGGTCATCAGCAGGAAAGCGGCGCCGGCCAGCGCAACGACATCGGACCGGACCTTGTCCCAGATGAGAGCGGCCACGACCGCGGCAAGCACAAGCAGGGTCAGCACTTGATCGAAGGTCATCCGCTCGATCCTGCTCCTTCCAAGGTCGCCCTAGCCCGCGTGCCCACGGTCGCACAACGGCCGTTCCATGCTATAGGTGCCGCAGATGGCCATTTCCTCCCGATTCCCCGCCTTACTGCCGGTCGTACTGCTGCTGTCGGCGGCAGCCGCCGCGTGCCAGCAGGGAAACGACGCGCCAGAGCA
Organism: Sphingomicrobium sp.; assembly: GCA_036261735.1. Classification (GTDB taxonomy): domain Bacteria; phylum Pseudomonadota; class Alphaproteobacteria; order Sphingomonadales; family Sphingomonadaceae; genus Sphingomicrobium. Next base: position 398 of record DATAKH010000229.1, on the reverse strand, counting down.
GAATGACGTCGACCAGGCAGCTGCCCCTGCCCCCGTGATTCCTCGCCCGCAGCCGCCGATCGACCGAGCCGGCTTGCTGACGGCCGTCGCCCAGGCGGCAAGCGCCGCCGCTGCCGGGACCGAGGTCCCGGAAGCCATTGGCTCGCTCGACGGGCGGCAATTCGAAGTGCGCATACGCTTTGGGTGCCGCGGTCCTGCGAAGGACTTCGAACAATCCTGGCTCGGTTGGTCCTACGACTCCGAAAAGCGAACATTGCGGGTTCGGGCAAAGCCGACGATCTCCAAGGAGGATCCGCTGGTTGCCGGAATCGCGGGAGATTCCTTCGAGAGCGTCGAAGGCTTCTGGGTTCCGCGGCCCTGGCTGCTCCAGGCAACCTGCCCGGCCGCTGCCGCACTGA
>DATAKH010000228.1:0-2466 GCA_036261735.1 Sphingomicrobium sp. | reverse complement strand
AAGCGGCAGCGACCGCCGCGGCGGCGGCACCTACCGCCTTCGCTATCGCTGGGAAGGCGGCGGCCTGTTCGGCGGCCGCTCGATCCACCTGGTGGGCCTCAGTCGATAGCCTACTGGCTGGTGCGACTCGCTTCGAACGCGTAACGAAGCGCGACGGGGGGACTATGATGCGCCTTCGTACCTGCGTGCTTCTGGCCTTCGCCCACGCTCTCCTGAGCGCTTGCAACGTCGCGGTATCGGAGCGGCCGATGTATTCCGAGTCGCAGAGATCGGCGACCATCCTCCTAGAGGACGGATTGTGGGTCCGTTCCGATCCGGAGTGCAGCTTCGATCGCGGCAAGCCGAAGAACGAATGGCCCAACTGTGCTGATTGGATCGTCGTTTCCGGCCATTTCGCGGTTGGCGGATCTGACAAGAAAGCCGGTGAAACTCCGGACGACATCTTCATCGCCGAAGGTGACCCCGCCATTCTCCAGGCGAAGCTCAGGATCAATAACGAGGCAACCGAAACCTATTTGTTTGCAGTGATAAATCCCGTTGCACGGGCGGATTCGGGCTTAGTTACATCCGTCGATGCGTGGGCGGTCGCATGCGGCACTGAAACCGCTGGGAGCGGGTCTTCCCCGAAGATCGAGCCCTACCCGGGCTTCGACAAGGACTGCCACCCCGAATCCGTAGAAGCGCTTCGGAAGGCGGCCCTGAAGAGTCCGACCGCCGAGACCCTGCGATGGGAGTGGGTCCGGCCGGAACAGCCGTAGAGGATCAGGCAGGCCGTTTCCGGGCCATCGCGCCGCTGGCAGGCCGGGTCTACCCGACGATTTCATCCGGCTCGAAGAAGAATTCGATTTCGATCTTCGCATTCTCGTCGCTGTCCGAGCCGTGGACGGAATTGGCCTCGATCGATTCGGCATAGCATTTGCGGATCGTGCCTTCGGCGGCCTCCGCGGGATTGGTCGCCCCCATCACGTCGCGATTGCGCTTGACCGCGTCTTCGCCTTCCAGGACCTGGACGACGACCGGCCCCGACGTCATGAAAGTGCACAGATCGTTGTAGAACGGCCGATCCTTGTGGACGGCGTAAAATCCTTCGGCCTGCTCGCGGCTCATCTGGATCCGCTTCGAAGCGACGATTCGAAGACCTGCTTCCTCAAGCATCTTGGTGACTGCACCGGTGAGGTTGCGGCGGGTTGCGTCGGGCTTGATGATCGAAAAGGTGCGCGTGACGGCCATGGCCGAACGGTCTCCTGAATTGAGGTGGGATTGGCGCCGCGCCTAGCCGCGCTCGCTCCCCGCGGCAAGTGCATGGCTACGGCAGTTGGAAACCAGCGGCTGCCGGCGCGTTGGAATTGCTCCAGTGGGGAAATCTCGATGGTCCGCTACCGCCTTTGCTTCATCAACCCGAAGACGAATCAAATCGATCGCGAGCGTGACATCGAAGCGGCTGACGATGTCGATGCCGCCCACGTGGCGAGCGAATCGGATCATCGGCCGCTGGAACTGTGGTGCGGTGATCGAAAGGTGCGGACGTTCAGCGCGGACAATTTGGCGGCGGCCGGCGGCTGACGCCGAATTGCGCGGCCCAATGCACCTCGCGCTCCGTAATACCGCAAAAGAAAAGCGGCGGCGCCTTTCGACGCCGCCGCCAGTCTCAAAACCCTGGAAGCTAGATTAGCAAGCAGCCGGGGCGTTGTTCAGACAGGTCGAAACGCCGTTGAAGGTCGTTCCGAGCGAGGTGCCGATGTTCGACATCGCCGCAATCGCCGCAACGGCGATCAGAGCAGCAATGAGGCCATACTCGATGGCGGTGGCACCCTTTTCATTCTTAATCAGCTTCAAAAACTTGGCCATGTCCAGTCTCCTTAAGGCTCCACTCGGGAGACAAGCTCCCCCACCTGCGCCGTTAAACTTCGCGTAGGTTGATCAAGGGATTAGGACCGAAGGAGTTGAAAAAGGCTTAAAGGGGCAGGTTTCCAACCGTTTACCTTCGCCGACCCGAACGACTGGCCGTCAGCGCTCTTCGAGCATCTCCTCGACAGCGCGAACCAGCTCGCGAAGCACGCCGGACTGCTGGCTCCATTCGTCCGGCAGTGGGCTCGGCCGTTTCTCCGGCGGGCGCGGGCGATTTCGGTAGGTCGCGGGAATCGGCGGGCCGCGGCCGCGGTCGACGGCCAGCGCCGAATTCATGAAGTCGCGCCAGACCTTCGCCGGAACCGTTCCTCCGCTGATTTTTCCGAGCGATTTGTCGTCATCGCGCCCGATCCACACGCCAACGACGAGGTTTCCGGCGAATCCGACGAAAACGGCGTCGCGATTGTCCTGGGTCGTTCCGGTCTTGCCGAACGTGGGAACTGAAAGCGCCGCGCGCTTGCCGGTCCCGGTGTTCGCCGCTGCGAACAGAAGGTCGAGCATCGGCTCTCGGTCGCGACGCTCGTCAAGCCGCCCGGTGGGCGAGAAGAAGCTTGCCAG
>DATAKH010000226.1:0-11550 GCA_036261735.1 Sphingomicrobium sp. | reverse complement strand
CGAGCGCGATCCGAACGCCCGGCCTGCTCCGGGCGATCTTCTCCACCCACTCCGCGCCGGCCCGGGTCTTGCCGAACCCGCGCCCGGCCATCATCAGCCAGGTGCGCCAACCTTCATCGGATGGCGGAAGCTGCGCCTTGTGCGCCCAGTTTTCGAACTCCGCGTCGAAATCCCATGCATCGGCAACCGTCATCGCTCCGATGACGCGCCTTTTCTCGCCGATGGATGCGTTGGCCAGCAGCCTCATCTGGTGCCGCGTCAACTCGAAGCTCACTTGCCCGCGTCTTCCGCCTCGAAGCGCTTGCGAAGCCGCTCCAGCTTCTCGACGAGCCGCTCGCGGACCTCGGCGGAGTCGGCTTCCTCCGCATCCTCGATCGCCTCCATCGCGCTGTCGCGGTGCATCTTCAAAAGGTGGAGCGCGATCTGGTTCGGATATTCGCGCATCCTCTCTTCCGATCCATCCTTGCGGACGACGACCTTCTCGGTGCCGTTCAAGGCGCGGTCGAGCATGACCAGCTCCAGCCGCTGGTAGGCGGTCGCGATCGCTTCCGCCCAGCCGGCGCGGAACGCCGCGATTTTCTTCCGGCGCACATAGGCGCCCGCAACCGACATTCCTGCCGCTTCGGCAGCAATCGTCACGTTACAGGTCTCGGCCAGCGTCTCGAGGAACCTGGCTTCCTTCGCCTTTGTCCACTCGTGCCTGCGGGGCCTGCGGAGCTTGGGGCTGGCGCCGCCGGCTATCGTCAGCTTCGCTCTCCCTGCCCTTTGGATGCCCCGTTTCGCCACTTGAATTCTCCATAACAAAAAGGGCCGCGGCGGCTGGCGCCCGGCCCGAATCGGCATTTCTCGACTGTTGCAGGATGTACCGAAAGAGCGTTACGCTGTCAAGCCCTTTTTACCTATTCGGTTCTTTTGTCTGCGGAGTTCGCTGTCATTCCGGATGTTTGCCCCTCCACAAGGGACGCAGTTCTGATCGTGCTGCAGGGCCTGCCGGGATAGGCATTTGTCCGTGCTTCATCAGCGTGCCGAGCCTCCAAAGAAGATCGACGGTCCGGCGGCCGCCCGCCAGTTCTTCGCCGGCTGCCTGGCGGAGTCGGACTTGTCCCGGGAAACGCTGTGGGTCGCGCACCTCGACCGCGAATCCCGCTGCCTCCACGTCAGCCGGCACCCGGGGGATGAATTCGGAACCGATTTCCCGCTTCGCAGGATCGTCGGCGACGCAGCGGTCCACGGCAGCCGAGCGATCCTCCTCGCCCACAACCATCCCAGCGGCGATCCGACTCCGAGCGACAGCGACAAGCGGGCGACCAGCCGTTTGGCCTGCGCTGCCGAGGCGCTCGACTGCCTGCTCGTCGACCATCTGGTCTTTGGGGCTGGCCGCTGCGCCAGCTTCCGCGAGTTGGGGCTGCTCTAGTTTTCCCCGCGCGAGAGCGCGCGAGCAGCCCCTTCCCTCACCGTTGTGGCTTGCCTGCCATGGCGAGAATGAGCGCCCACTCCTCGTCACGAACCGGCGCCACCGACAGCCGCGACTGGCGAATCAGCTCCATCTTCGCCAGCCGCGGCTCGGCCTTGATCTCTTTCAGGCTTACCGGCCTCGGGAGCGCCGTTACCGGCTCGACCTTCACCGACACCCAGTCGGGATCCTTGGGATCCGGCGCCGCCTCGCGGGCCACGCGCATGGTCCCGATCACCGAGCGTTCATCCATGCTGTGGTAGAAGAATGCCTCGTCGCCGCGCTTCATGGCTTTGAGATGTAGCCGGGCGGCGTTGTTGCGGACTCCATCCCATTCGGTGGAGCCGTCGCGGACCAGGTCCTGCCAGCTGTAGCTGGAGGGTTCGGACTTCATCAGCCAGCGCGCCATTCGATTCTCCCTTCCAGCGCACTTAGCCTCAGGCTCACAGAAGCCAAAATCTTCAGATTTTATTCAGCGCTTTCAATAGGTTGCATCATTCGTCCCGCGTCTGGCTCAACTCGCCGAAACGCTGGTTGGCACGCCCCGATTAATCCTTATTTGGACTGCATCGGTTAAACGAGAGCGAGTGAGCCAAGAGCGCGTAAGACGCCAGGCTCCGGGCAAGACGGACGACCCTTTACAGACGGATTTCTAGCACAGACGCCTGACGGCGCCTGCAATCCCTGTGACCGGCCGGCCGCCAAGGGCAAGAGACAGAATTGAACAAGCTATTCAGCCGCGGCCTCGTCGCGGCCATCGGATCGGTAATGCTTACTTTCGGCGCCGGCACTGCCGCCGCGCAGGCGGCGCAGTTGGTCAAAACCAATTATTCCCTGAAATCGGACGCTTCGAAGACGTCTGCCGCGCCGGTGGGCGCCAGGCAGGCAGCTCCGGTCCTTTCGGCCGTGCAGCGCACGATCACGTCCACAACCAATCTTTTCTCGAGCGCCGTCGGTTCGGTGTTCGGTACCCAGAGCGACCCGCGCCAGGCCGAGCTTGGCAGGATCGCCCGCGAAGGCCGCTGGCTCCACAATGCCGGCTGGCCGCTTTACGCTCTGGTCGACCGCTACAGCGCCGGAGTCGCGCTCGACGAGCAGGCGACCTGTCTCGCCACCGCGGTCTATTTCGAAGCTCGCGGTGAATCGCTCGACGGTCAGCTCGCCGTCGCCCGCGTGGTGATGAACCGCGCCGCGTCGGACAGGTATCCGCCGACCTGGTGCGAAGTGATGACTCAGCCGTGGCAATTCTCGTTCGTCAATCCGCACACCGGTCGCATTCCCGCGATCAATTACCAGTCGGCCGCTTGGGCAAAGGCCCAGGGCGTTGCCCGCCTGGCGATGGCCAACGCCGTGCCGACGGTGCCCACCGACGTTCTTTGGTACCATGCCGATTATGTGCACCCGTCGTGGGGCCGCCGGCTGAGCTACGTCGACAAGATCGGCGCCCACATCTTCTACCGCGCTTAACGCACAAGTTTCCTTGGGGGCGAGGAGACTCGGGCCGGGCCGCAAGGCTCGGCCCGTTTCATATGCGCTTCCGTAATAATCGTGTCACAATCGAGTCATGGCGGCGTAGCAGTCGCGCTCTAGATGCAGCCGCACTGCACTTGAGAGGAACCTGACTCGCCATGAAGACACTTCTGCCCATCCTGCTCGCCTCTGCGGCTTTCGCGGCCCCTGCCGCCGGCCAGACGGCGCCCGCAACGCCAGACATTGCCGCGCTTCAGGCGCAGATCGAGGCGATGCAGGCGCAGCTCGATGAGCTGAAGGCGGCCCAGGAAGCTGCCGCCGCGAAGGCGGAAGCCGCGCCGGCCCCGGCGGCCAAGATCAGCTGGAAGGGCGCTCCGGTGATCGAGGGCGACGGCTGGTCGTTCAAGCCGCGCGGCCGCCTCATGTACGACTTCGGGCACGTCAGCCGACCCGCCGGCTACGAGAATGCCGGTCTCGGCTTCTCGAACGAGCTGCGCCGCGGGCGGCTCGGGGTCGAAGGCAAGCTGCCGGGAAATTTCGGCTATAAGCTCGAGCTCGATTTCGCGGCCGGCGATCCGGAGTTCACCGACGCCTATCTCTCCTACTCGAAAGGCCCTTGGGAGGTGATCGTCGGCCAGCACAATGGTTTCCAGTCGCTGGAAGAGCTGACGAGTTCGCTCCACACCGCGTTCATCGAGCGCGCTGCGTTCACCGACGCGTTCAATTTCGAGCGCCGGGTGGGCATCTCCGGCCAGTTCGAGAAGAAGGCGCTGCTGGTCCAGGCGGGAGTCTTCACCGACAATATCGCCGACCTCAACTCTGTCGGCGACGACAACGACAGCTGGGGCTTCGACACGCGGGCCGTCTTCATGCCGAAAATGGGGAAGAACCAGCTCCACTTCGCCGGGTCCTTCCACCACCGCGACCTCAACGATTCGGCGACCAGCGTCCGCTATCGCCAGCGACCCGCCATCCACACCACCGACGTGCGCTTCGTCGACACCGGCAGCATTGCAGACGCGGAATCGGAAACGGCTTACGGACTGGAAGCGGCCGGGATCTTCGGGCCCTTCTACGTCGCAAGCGAGGCTTACTGGCAGAAGGTTGGCCGAATGAGCGGCCTTCCGGACCCGACCTTCTTCGGCGCCTATGTCGATGCCGGCTATTTCTTCACCGGCGAATCGCGGGGGTATAAGGGCGGCAAGTTCGACCGCGTGAAAGTGAAGCGCCCGCTCGACAAGGGCGGCTGGGGCTCTCTCGGCGCCAACATTCGCTTCGACCACCTCGACCTCAACGATGCCGGGATAATGGGCGGCAAGCAGAACGCCTACCAGGCGTCGCTGAACTGGAAGCCGATGGATTATTTGATGTTCGGCCTCAACTACGCGCACATCGTCTATAGCGATGCGGCGATCGCCACGCCCGCCGGCGACCGCGACTATAGCGTCGACATGATAGGCCTTCGGTCCCAGGTCGATTTCTAAGCCCTCACTCGGCGCTCGCTCTGCCGCTGGAACGACCATGGCGACATCCGCTAACGTCGTCTCGATGGCCGGACCTGACCCAGCCGCGGCGGCACTGCTCAATGCCTTCGACGATCCTGCGCTGATCGTCGAAGGCCGGACGGTGCGGATCGCCAACGATGCAGCCAAGGCGTTGCTCGGCGGCGCGGTCGAGGGGAGCGACGTCCGCCTCGCCATCCGCCATCCATCGGCGCTCGAATTCGTCCTCGCCGGCGAACCCGGCGACATCGATTTTACCGGCGTCGGCGCCGTCGGCAGGCCGTGGCGGCTGTCGGCCCGCCAGATCGACGGCGGCGGACTACTCCTGAGGTTGATCGACCGCTCCGCCGCCCACGCCGCCGAGAAGATGCGCGTCGATTTCGTTGCCAATGCCAGCCACGAGCTTCGCACTCCGCTGACGGCCGTCCTCGGCTATGCCGAAAGCCTCGAGGACGGCGACCTCGATCCCAAGCTCGCCGCGAAGTTCGCCGGCACCATCCGCACCGAAGCCACGCGCATGCTTCGGATCATCGAGGACCTGATGAGCCTCTCGCGCATCGAGGCCGACCGCTTCGTCACACCGTCCGACACTGTCGCGCTCGCATCGATCCTCGAAAGCGCGGTGGAAAGGGCCGGCCCAGCGGCCCGGGAGTGCGGCTGCGAGCTCCACCTGGATCTGCAGCAGCAGCTGCCGAAGATTCACGGCGACTTCGCCCAACTTACCCAGCTCGTCGACAATTTGCTCAGCAATGCGGTGCGCTACGGCTGCGCCTCCGAAGGCTGCAAGATTCGCGCTTCCGCGGCCGTGGAGGGGGACCGGATCCGGCTTGAAGTCAGCGACACTGGCCCCGGAATCCCGCGCCAGCACCTGCCGTTCCTCACGCGCCGTTTCTACCGCGTCGACGAGGCGCGCAGCCGCGCAGCCGGCGGCACGGGCCTTGGGCTCGCCATCGTCAAGCATATCGTCGAGCGCCACCGCGGCACCCTGGCGATCGACAGCACGCCGGGCGCAGGAACGACCGTGACGATCCGCCTGCCGATCCGGTGACTGTCACAAAAGTGCAAAGCTCCCGCAATAAGGGCGTCAGCAACGGCGGCTAAAGCGGCCTTGCGGGACAAAGCCCGGCAAGGGAGAATCCATGAACAAGTCACTTTTCGTGCTGCCGCTCGCAGCGATGATTGCCGCATGCGGCGGCGGCGGGGACCGCTCCGCATCGGGCGCCCAGATCAAGATCGTCGGCTCGTCGACGGTCTATCCATTCACGACAGCGGTCGCCGAGGAATTCCAGCGCGCCAATCCCGGCACCAGCGTGATCGTCGAATCCACAGGTACCGGCGCTGGCATGAAGCTGTTCTGCCAGGGCGTCGGGTCGCAATTCCCGGATATGACCAACGCCTCGCGGCGGATCAAAAGCAGTGAGCTTGCGGACTGCAACAGCAACGGCGTGAAAGAGGTCGTCGAATTTCCGGTCGGGATCGACGGTCTCGCAATCATCGAATCGACAAGCGGCGAACCGATCGAGCTCACGCTCCGCGACCTCTATGCGGCGCTGGCGGCCCGGCCGTTCGGCAAGCAACAGACCGCCCAGACATGGCAGGATGTGAATCCGTCCCTCCCTGCGACCCGGATCCGGGTGCTCGGCCCTCCCCCGACTTCCGGAACCCGCGACAGCCTCAACGAGCTGTTTCTCGAAAAAGGTTGCGCCTCGGAGCCCGCCATGAAGGCGCTCAAGGAAAGCAACGAGGACGAATACAAGGAGGTCTGCACGAAGATCCGGGAGGATGGTGCCTTCGTCGAGGCCGGCGAGAACGACAACTTGCTGGTCCAGAAGGTCTCGGCAGACCCGACAGCACTGGGCGTGCTCGGATACAGCTTCCTCGCCGAGAACCGGGACAAGGTGCGTGCAGTAACCGTCAATGGCGTTAGTCCATCGGACACGACGATCACCGACCTCAGCTATCCCGGCGCGCGCAAGATCTTCATCTACGCCAAGACCGCGCACATGCGGGCGAAGCCGGCGATGCGCGACTTCATCGCGATGTTCGCGACGATGGCCCAGGAAGGCGGCCCGCTCCAGCGCCGCGGGCTGGTGCCGTTCAGGGGCGCCGACGCCACGGCGCAGCAGCAGCAGTCGACGGCGCTGAAGCCGCTCGACTCGGCCGAGCTCAAGTAGGAAAGGCTGGCGAGCGCGATGACTCTTGTGATTGCGCTCGCCGCCGTCATCCTCATTGCGGCAGCGGCGGCCTGGCTGAGTTTCAATCGGGCCGATCGTCTGCGGGCAAAGGGCCGGCTTCACTCGCTTCCGGTTTATCACGCTGCCCACACCTTCCTGTGGGCGGCGCTTCCCGCTTTGCTCTTCCTGGCCCTGTGGGCACCGGTGCAGACCGGATTCGTCAACCAGGCCGTGCTCGCCAGTGCCGAAGGGCAGGCGCTTCCCGATTTCGACATGCAGCGCCAGGCCATCCTCGCCGAAGCTCGCGAGATCGCTCGGGGGCAACGCGAAGCCGGGTTCAACCCCGAATCCTCGTCGCTCGCTCCCCGCTTCCAAGCCGCCGAGACGACCTATTCGACCATTGGTGGCACCCTCGCATTGCTGATCGGCCTCGGCGGCGCCTTCTTCGCCTCGCGCCGCACCAGGTTGGGCTTCCGCGCGCGCACCGGCGTCGAGCGGTGGATGATGGCACTGCTGGTGGCCGCGTCGATGGTCGCGATCCTGACCACGCTTGGAATCGTCCTCTCGCTGATGTTCGAAAGCCTGCGCTTCTTTTCCAGGGTGCCGGTCGGCGAATTCCTGTTCGGCCTGAGCTGGAGCCCGCAAACTGCGATCCGCGCCGATCAGGTCGGTTCGTCGGGCGCGTTCGGCTGGATTCCCTTGCTTTGGGGCACTTTGTTCATCGGCGCGATCATCGCCATGATCGTCGCCATCCCGCTGGGCCTGATGAGCGCGATCTATTTGACTCAATATGCCTCGCGCGCGGTCCGTTCGTGGATGAAGCCGATACTCGAGATTCTCGCCGGCATCCCGACCGTTGTTTACGGCTATTTCGCCGCGCTGACCGTAGCCCCTGCGGTCCGCGATTTCGGGATCGCGATCGGGATCAGTTCGGCCAGCAGCGAAAGCGCTTTGGCAGCGGGGCTGGTCATGGGGATCATGATCATCCCGTTCGTCAGCTCCATGGCCGACGATTCCATCGCCGCCGTTCCGCAGGCGATGCGTGACGGCAGCCTCGCGATGGGAGCCACCAAATCGGAAACCATTCGCAAGGTGATCCTTCCTGCCGCCCTTCCCGGAGTCGTCGGCGGAATCCTGTTGGCGGTCAGCCGTGCGATCGGCGAGACCATGATCGTGGTGATGGCGGCCGGCCTTGCCGCCAATCTCACCGCCAACCCGTTCGCAAGCGTGACGACGGTGACGACTCAGATCGTCCAGCTGCTGACCGGCGACCAGGAATTCGACAGCGCCAAGACCCTCGCCGCGTTCGCGCTCGGACTCGCGCTGTTCGTCATCACGCTGGTGCTCAACCTCATCGCCCTGTCCGTGGTGCGCCGATATCGGGAAGCCTATGAATAGGCCCGGCTCCAGCGCCGCTGCCGCGTCGCGGTGGACCGACGGTTCGATGGATTCGCGCGTTCGCAGGCGCTATGCCGCCGAGCGCCGGTTCCGCTTGATCGGCCTCGCCGCAGTATCGCTCTCCGCGCTGTTCCTTGCCTTCCTTCTGATCACGATGGCCTGGCGCGGCGTTGGCGGCTTCACCCAGGTCCAGGCCGCGGTCCCGGTCGACTTCCCGCGTTCCGACCTCATCCTCGACCCGGCGGCGCTTCGGGGCGATGAGGCGCGCCAGGCGATCGCAGGCGCCGACTTGGAAGGCATTTTGGCCCAGTCCGCGACCGTCGCTTATGGAGCCCGGGCCAAGGACCTGTTCGGCACCGCTGCAGCGCGCGACCTGGGCAGTCGGTTGATTGGCGATCCGGACCTGCTTCGCGAGCGCGCGATCCTCTGGCTTCCGGTTGCGAGCGGTATCGGCCAAGCCGCCAAGGGCGACGGCTCCGCCGAGGCGGAGCAGCTGGCGAGCCAGCTTGAGCAACGCGATTTGCTCCGGACCCGCTTCAACTTGGGCTTCCTGACCCAGTCAGACGCCACGGATCCGTCGGCGGTCGGAGTCTGGGGCGCTCTGAAAGGGAGCTTCTTCACCATCCTGGTCACGATCCTGATCGCCTTCCCGGTCGGAGTCCTGTCCGCAGTCTATCTGGAAGAATTCGCGCCCCGGAACCGGTGGACCGACCTCATCGAGGTTTCGATCAACAATCTCGCCGCGGTTCCGTCGATCATCTTCGGGTTGCTGGGCCTGGCCGTGTTCCTCAATTTCATGCACCTGCCGAGGTCAGCGCCGCTGGTTGGTGGAATGACGCTGGCGCTGATGACCATGCCGGTGATCGTCATCGCCGGCCGCAACGCGATCAAGTCGGTTCCGCCCTCGATCCGGGATGCCGCGCTCGCGGTCGGAGCCTCGCGGATGCAGGTGATCTTCCACCACGTCCTGCCGCTTGCACTGCCGGGAATCCTGACGGGCACCATCATCGGCCTCGCCCGCGCGCTCGGCGAGACCGCCCCATTGCTGATGATCGGAATGCGCGCTTTCATCGCCACCCCTCCCGACGGGATCGCCGATCCGGCAACGGTTCTTCCGGTCCAGATTTTCCTCTGGTCGGACGAGGTGAGCCGCGGCTTCGTCGAGAAGACGAGCGCCGCGATCATCGTCCTGTTGATTTTCATGCTGCTGATGAACGGCCTTGCGATTTACCTCCGCAACCGTTTCGAGCAGCGCTGGTGAGGCAGCCAAATGACACCTGAAGCCGAAATCGACACGCTACCGCAACATGGCCAGGCCGCCGACGAGTTGCCCGGACCGAGAACTCCCAAAATGCGCGCCCGCGACATCAGCGTCTTCTATGGCGACAAGCAGGCGCTCAAGGACGTTTCGATCGACATTCACGACGACCGGGTGACGGCCTTCATCGGCCCGTCGGGCTGCGGGAAATCGACCTTCCTGCGATGCCTCAACCGGATGAACGACACGATTCCCGCGGCTCGGGTCACGGGCCGAATCGAGCTCGACGGCGAGGACATCAACTCGTCCAAGATGGACGTGGTCCAGCTTCGCGCCCGGGTCGGAATGGTGTTCCAGAAGCCGAACCCCTTCCCCAAGTCGATCTACGAGAATGTCGCCTACGGGCCGCGGATCCACGGCCTCGCCACCGGCCGGCAGGAGCTCGACGAGATCGTCGAGAATTCGCTCAAGCGCGCCGGCTTGTGGGATGAGGTCAAGGACCGGCTCCAGGACAGCGGAACGGCTCTCTCGGGTGGACAACAACAGCGCCTGTGCATCGCCCGCACTATCGCGGTCGACCCCGAGGTCATCCTGATGGACGAACCGGCCTCGGCGCTCGACCCGATCGCCACCGCCAAGATCGAGGAGCTGATCCACGAGCTTCGCGGCCGATATGCGATCGCGATCGTCACGCACAATATGCAGCAGGCGGCGCGAGTTTCGCAGCGCACTGCCTTTTTCCATCTCGGCGAGCTGATCGAGTATGGGAAGACCAAGGACATCTTCACCAACCCCCGCCACCAGCGGACCCAGGATTATATTACCGGCCGGTACGGCTGATCGGAGAGTCGCAATGCAGCAACCGCGCGAACACACGCTCAAGGCGTTCGACGAGGACATCGACCGGCTTCGCGCCCTGATTGCCCAGATGGGCGGGCTTGCCGAGCATGCCATCGGCGAAGCCATGCGCTGCCTTGCCCAGCGCGATCTCGAAGGCGCCCGCAAGGTCGTCGAGGACGACAAGAAGCTCGACAGGCTGGAAATCGAGACGGAGGGGCGAGTGGTGCAATTGATCGCGCTTCGCGCGCCGATGGCCGGAGACCTGCGCGAAGCAGTCGCCGCGCTGAAGATCTCGGGAGTTGTCGAGCGGATCGGCGACTATGCCAAGAACATCGCCCGTCGAGTGCCCAAGCTGGAGGACGCAGGGCAGATCGAGCCGCTGTCGCTGCTTCCGGAAATGGCGCGGATCGCGACCCAGATGGTGCACGACGTCCTCGACGCGTTCGTCAACCGCGATGCCGAGGCTGCGGTGGCGGTGGCCGAGCGGGACCAGGCCGTGGACGATTTCTACGATTCGATCTTCCGCGCGCTTCTTACGCACATGATGGAAAAGCCGAATAATATCGGCCAGTCCGCGCACCTGCTGTTCGTCGCCAAGAACCTGGAGCGGGTCGGCGACCATGCCACCAACATCGCCGAGATGGTCTATTTCGCGGCGACCGGCGAGCAGATGGCGGAGCGGCTGGAGAAAGCCGGGAGCCTCTGATCGTGGCCGCCAACGGCAGCAAGCGGATGCTTGTCGTCGAGGACGACCGCGCGATCGCGGACCTCATCAAGCACCATTTCGCGAAGGAAGGCTTCACGGTCACGAGCACTCCGTCGGGTGAGGAAGCGCTCGTCCTGATCGAGGAAATCAACCCGGCGTTGGTCGTGCTCGACTGGATGATAGAGGACGTCAGCGGGATCGAGGTCTGCCGCCGACTGCGCAGAAGCGCCGCCAATTCGAAGCTTCCGATTATGATGCTGACGGCGCGCGGCGAGGAGGAGGACCGGATCCGAGGCCTCGAAACCGGCGCCGACGATTTCATCACCAAGCCGTTCAGCCCCAAGGAGCTGGTCGCCCGCGCCAAGGCCCTGCTCAGGCGCTCGAGTCCGAACCTGGTCGCCGAGACCATTAGCTATGCGGGGATCGAGATGGACGTCGCCGCCCACCGGGTCCGCCGCGATGGCGAGCCGCTGGCGCTCGGGCCCACCGAATACAGGCTCCTTCGCCACTTCCTCCAGAATCCGGAAAAGGTCTTTTCGCGGCAGCAGCTTCTCGAGGAAGTATGGCCGCACAACGAGGACATCGAGCTGCGCACCGTGGACGTCCACATCCGCCGCCTCCGCAAGGTGCTCGAGTCGGCCGGCGGCAAGGACGTGATCAGGACGGTACGGTCGGAAGGCTATTCGCTCGATGCGAACGGCTGAACTGCTGGATGCCCCGCGTGGATTCGAACCACGATTGACGGATTC
>DATAKH010000225.1:0-35537 GCA_036261735.1 Sphingomicrobium sp. | reverse complement strand
GACCAGCTCGCGTCCCACCCCGATCAGCGCCCGGAGAAGCGCGAGGTCGTAGATCTGCTGGGCGAAGTCCTTGGCCGCAATCAGCGCCGCGCCCGAGCCGGTCAGCTTTCCGAGATAGCCGGCGCCGCCGACTTCCTTCATCGCCTCGTCCGCTTCGAACATCGGCCGCAGCGTGACCGGGTTGGCGACCATATTCTTGTCGGTGAGCTTGAGGATCGCTCCGTAGATCCGCGCGTGAAGCTCCTCGTGAAAATGGTGCGGCTTGAGCTTCAGCCCGACGTCCTCGACCAGCCGGTTGTCGAGCATTAGGGCGCCCAAAAGCGCGGCCTCCGCCTCGACATTCGCGGGGAGGCTCGGGGTTCCGGCGGTTTGCGCCGGTTCGGAAATTCGTACGACTTCAGCCATGCCCACCTTCTACGCCACGGCCCTTGTCGCTCCAAACGGACATAAAGGGAACGGCAATGTGGATAACGAGGATATCGGGCAACGCCGATTGAAGCGCGAACCGGCGCCGGTTAGGCGTCACTCATGCCCATTCTTTCCGACCGCTGGATTCGCGAGCAGGCGCAGGACAACGGAATGATCGAGCCGTTCGTCGAGGCGCAGCGCCGCGAAGGCTGCATCAGCTACGGCCTGTCATCCTACGGCTATGACGCCAGGGTCTCCAACCACTTCAAGATTTTCACCAACGTCGATTCGGCGACCGTCGACCCGAAGGATTTCGCCGCCAACAGCTTCGTCGACCGAACCACCGACGTCTGCATCATCCCGCCCAACAGCTTCGCGCTTGCCCATACGGTCGAATATTTCCGGGTGCCGCGCGACGTGATGGTGATCTGCCTCGGCAAATCCACCTATGCACGCTGCGGGATCATCGTGAACGTCACGCCGCTTGAGCCCGGCTGGGAAGGCCATGTAACCCTGGAATTTTCCAACACCACGCCCCTGCCGGCCAAGGTCTATGCGAACGAGGGCGCCTGCCAGTTCCTCTTCCTTCAGGGCAACGAGCCGTGCGAGGTGAGCTACGCCGACCGCGCCGGCAAATATATGGGGCAGCAGGGCGTCACGCTGCCGAAGCTTTAGAAATCAGACCGATTCAGGCTCGCGCTCGCTTTCCTTCGAATGGGCTGCGTCTTCTGCAAGGAGCTCGCGTGACCGCTGGATCATCTCGACCCAGTCGCTGAACGCGTGAGACAGCTTGATCACGACGTCCTTCAACGGCCCCTCCTTCAGGCAACCGCTTTCGTCGAAACTGTCGTCGCTGACATTGCCCAGGTAGGCCTCGGGCTGGAGCATCATCGGCATGTTCAGGAACACGCATGACTGCCGCAGATGATGATTGGCTCCGAAGCCGCCGATTGCGCCCGGCGAGGCGGTGATGATTGCCGCAGGCTTTTTGTCGAACACGCTTTGGCCGTAGGGCCGCGACCCGATGTCGATCGCATTCTTCAGCACTCCGGGGACGCTGCGGTTATATTCCGGAGTGACGAACAGAACCCCGTCGGCGGCGCGGATCTGATCGCGGAACTTCACATATTCCGGCGGCGGATTGGCGTCCGAATCCTGGTTGTAGAGCGGCAGGTTGCCGATCTCGACCATCTCGCAATCGAGATTGTCGTCGCGGAACGCGCAGATCGACCGCGCTATTTTGCGGTTGATGCTGTCCTCTCGCAGGCTGCCGACGAGAATCGCGATCTTGTAAGCCATGGCTTGTCTCCTCGAACCATTAATGTGCAGCGCCATGCGATGGTTGCGACGGCCGTTCAGCGCCGCCGTGACTTGTGCCGGATATTCGCCGGTCGGCCGCGCTTCTGTTGCGGACGATGGACCCGGTCGCGGCGCCTCTCGGCCCGGTCGTCCTGGCCCTCGTCGACGGGAAGCGCAAAGCGAAGCCCGCCGGTGACCGGATTGGACTCGACAATCCGCAGCTTCAGCTTCTGGCCCATTCGATAGCTGGTGCCGGTGTCCTCGCCGACCAGCTGCTGGGTCTTCTCGTCGTAGCGGAAATATTCGTCGCCGATGGTCGAGACCGGCACGATCCCGTCGCCGCCGAAATCGACCAGCGTGGCGAAGAAGCCGAACGGCTGCACGCCGGTGATCCGGCACAGGACCACCTGCCCGACCTGGTCGGCGAGGAAGGCGGCGACGTAACGGTCGACGGTCTCGCGCTCGGCCTCCATCGCCCGCCGCTCGAGCCTGGAAATCTGCTCGCCGATCTCATCGAACTTGGCCGCGTCCTCGCCTGGAAGGCCGCCCTCGCCGAGCTTGTACGCGCTGACCAGCGCCCGGTGGACCAGCAGGTCGGCGTAGCGGCGGATCGGCGAGGTAAAGTGGGCGTAGGTCGCAAGCGCGAGACCGAAATGGCCGAGCCGCTCCGGCCCGTAGCGCGCCTGCATCTGCGTTCGCAGCAGCTGCTCCATGATCTCCGGCTGAAAGTCGGAATCTCCGATGCGCTCGATGATTCGGTTGAAGGTCTCTGGCTTGATCACCTGGCCAAGCGTGAACGGGATGTCGAACGTGTCGAGATAGTCCTTGAGCGCCGTCAGCTTCTCGCGGCTGGGCGGCTCGTGGACGCGGTACATCACCGGCGCCTTCCTGGCCTCGAGCGCTCGCGCGGCGGCGACATTGGCGGCGATCATATAATCTTCGACCAGCCGATGAGCGTCGAGCCGCTCGCGCGCAGCGACCGACTGGATCCGGCCCTTTTCATCGAGGACGACCTGCCGCTCGGGCAGGTCGAGCTCGAGCGGGCCGCGCTTTTTGCGGGCAGCAAGCAGTGCTCGCCAGCACGCCCACAGCGGCTTGAGCGCCTTGTCGACCAATTCGGACGAAACCGGCCCTTCGACCTCTGGCATCGAACACGTCGGTGACGAAACTTCGACCCGCTCCTCGCCCGCCGCATCGATCGCAGTCTGCGCATCTTCATAGGCAATATTTGCCGCTACACAAATCTTCGCCCGTGAAAATCTCCAGCTCTTGAGCGTTCCGTCCTTTGCGACTTTCAGGTGGCACGCCATTGCCGCGCGTTGCTTGCCGGCCTTCAGCGAACAGATGTCAGCGGACAGCTCCTCGGGAAGCATCGGCACCACTCGGTCGGGGAAATAAACACTGTTGCCGCGCGCCCGAGCCGATTTGTCGAGCGCACTTCCCGGGCGAACGTAGAAACTGACGTCGGCGATTGCGACGATGGCGTTCCACCCGCCCTTGTTGTCGGAATCGCCGTCGGCCTCGGCCCAGATCGCATCGTCATGGTCGCGAGCGTCGGCGGGGTCGATGGCGACGATCGGCAGGTGAGTGAGGTCCTCGCGCTCGCCAAGCGGCTGGGCAGCGACCCGGTGGGCTTCGTCGATCACTGCGTCGCTGAATTCGTGCGGAAGCTCATATTTGTGGATAGCGATCAGGCTGAAGCTCTTCGGCGCGAACGGGTCGCCGAGCACGGCGTCGACGCGCGCGCTGACCCGCGGCCCGCGCCCCGACACTTCGCACAAGACCAGGTCGCCGGCCTCGGCATCGTCGAGATCGGTAACGGGAAGCTCGCGCCGCTCCTTTTTCTCGACCGGAGTCAGCCAGTAGCGGCCGCCGTCCTCCCGGATCACGCCCAGCACCAACTCCGCCTTGCTTGCGAGCTTTTTCATCGGATGGGCGACGTGGCCCTTTCCGCGCTCCTCGGTTCGGGCGAGGATCCGGTCGCCGATCCCAAGCGCGCTCTTGCGGCCCTTTTCGATCACTCGAAGCTTCGGCGCCGGAGTTTCCGCCTCCCAATGCTCCGGGACCGCGAAGATGTTGCCGCTGTCGTCGGCCTCGGTGACCTTGAGCACCGTCACTTTCGGGACTCCGCCGGCCTTGTGGAATGCCCGGCCGGGCGAGCTGTCGATCAGGCCTTCTTCGGCCATCTCCTTGAGCAGCCGCTTGAGCTCGATCTTCTCATTGCCCTTGAGCCCGAAGGCGCGGGCGATCTCCCGCTTCCCCGCCGGCTGGTCGGAGGAGGCGACGAAGTCGAGGATCTGCTTGCGGGTGGGCAGTCCGATGGGTTGCTTGCGGGCCATGGTGTTGCCCTAAACGCGGCTACCGCAGCTGGCTATCCTTGCTCCCCCGGCGATTGATGGTCGAATGGACCACCGCCTTGTCGCGCTTGCCCTGGCAGGCGACGCAGGTCCGAACGCCCGGCAAAGCGTCGCGCCTTTTCTTGGGGATCGGCTCGCCGCAATCGTCGCATTCGGTCGCGCTCTCGCCTTTCGGGGTGAGCGCGCGAGCGCGAAGCACGGCATCCTTCACAGTGTCGTCGATCTGGTCCTGAACCGCTCCGTCGCGCGTCCATCCGCCCGCCATCATAACTCTCCTTGCGGCGCCTAGCTGGGCACTGCGGTCCCTGCAGACAATGCCGCCCGCCGGTGAAGCCGGTGCTCGCGCCAGACGATGACCAGGCCGCTAGCGATAATGATCGGCGCCCCCATCCAGGTCCACGGGCCAGGCAAAGCCCCGAAAATCCACGCGCCGAGCAGCGTCGCCCAAAGCAGGCTGGTATAGTCCATCGGCATTACCAGCGCGACCGGAGCGAGCCGCAATGCGCCGGTCAGAGTGAGCTGGGCAAGTCCTCCGGCGACGGCAAGCCCCGCGAGCAAAAGCCACGTCAATGCATCATGCGGGCCGGCAAAGTGAATCATCATTAGGCCAAGCGGGACAAGCGAGCTGACTGCAAACCAGAAAACGGTCGTCGCTGCCCGCTCGGTCGCGCCGAGGCGGCGAATGACGATCGTAACCGACGCAGTCAAAAGAGCGGCTGCAAGCGCCACCGACGCGCCGAGTAGCGGCACGTGTCCGCTTCCCGGCTGGACGATGAGCAAGACCCCGACGAAACCCGCCGCAACCGCGCCCCAGCGCCATTTGCCGGTCGGCTCACCAAGCAGGAGCGCGGCAAGCACGACGGAGAAAATCGGAACCGAGAATCCGATGCTCGTCGCCTCGGCCAGTGGAAGCAATATGAACGCGACAAAGTTGAGCGCCATTGCGATCAGGCCGAGCGCCATCCGCCCGACATGTGCCCACACCCTCTTGGTTCGAAGTGAGTCGAAGCCGGGACCGAACGCCACCAAGGCAACCGCGCAAACAGCGGAGCCGCATTGCCGGTAGAACAGAGTCTCGACCAGGTTGACTCCGCGGCTCGCAGCAAGCTTCACCAGCGCGAACATGATTGCGAGGAGGAGCGCCGTCAGCAGCCGAAGCGCGACTCCGGCGAGCGGCCGCTGCTCGGCTGGGCGGTCGGTCGAGAAGCTTCGCTCGCGCATCGTCTTTCATTGCGAGGAGCAAGAGGACGAAGCAATCGGGCTTTCCGTCCAACTGGAAATTGCTCCGGTCCGGGTCTAGGGGAGCCGCGCACCCCCGGACTCACGATTTAGGACCCCATTCATGTTGCGTGACATCGACCATTTCATCGCCGGCGAAGCCTATCAGTCGAGCGGCCGCAGCGGCGACGTCTTCGACCCCAACCGCGGCGAAGTTCAGGCCAAGGTCAAGCTCGGCACGGCCGACGAGCTCCAGCGCGCCGTCGATGCAGCCAAGGCCGCACAGCCGGCCTGGGCCGCGACCAACCCGCAGCGCCGCGCCCGGGTCATGTTCAAGTACAAGGAGCTGGTCGAAGCACATATGGACGAGCTCGCCGAGCTGCTGTCGAGCGAGCACGGCAAGGTCATCGCCGATTCCCGCGGGGACGTGCAGCGCGGGCTCGAGGTGATCGAATATTGCTGCGGAATCCCGCAGGCGCTCAAGGGTGAGTATACGCAAGGCGCGGGGCCCGGAATCGACGTCTATTCGATGCGACAGCCGCTCGGGATCGGCGCCGGGATCACCCCGTTCAACTTCCCGGCGATGATCCCGATGTGGATGTTCGGGATGGCGATCGCCTGCGGCAACGCCTTTGTCCTCAAGCCCTCCGAGCGCGATCCTTCGGTGCCGATCCGCCTTGCCGAGCTGATGAAGGAAGCCGGGCTTCCGGACGGGATCCTCAACGTCGTGCACGGCGACAAGGAGATGGTCGACGCCATTCTCGACCATGAAGACATCAAGGCGGTCAGCTTCGTCGGGTCATCCGACATCGCGCAATATATCTATTCGCGCGGCACCGCGAACGGGAAGCGCGTGCAGGCGTTCGGCGGGGCCAAGAACCACGGAATCGTCATGCCCGACGCCGACCTCGACCAGGTCGTCAACGACATTGCCGGCGCCGCCTTCGGCTCGGCAGGCGAGCGCTGCATGGCGCTTCCGGTCGTTGTCCCCGTCGGCGACGACACCGCCACCCGACTCCGCGAGAAGCTGATTCCCGCCATCCGCGCCCTGCGCGTCGGGGTCTCCACCGATTCCGAAGCCCATTACGGTCCGGTCGTCAGCCAGGCCCACAAGGAGCGCATCGAGCATTACATTCAGATGTGCGAGGACGAGGGCGGCGAGCTGGTCGTCGATGGACGCGGCTTCTCGCTCCAGGGCAACGAGAAGGGCTTCTTCATCGGCCCGACCTTCTTCGACCACGTCAAGCCGAGTTTCCAGAGCTACAAGGACGAAATTTTCGGACCCGTCCTGCAGATGGTCCGAGCCAAGGATTTCGAGGAAGCCGTCCGCCTCCCTTCCGAGCACGAATACGGCAACGGCGTCGCCATCTTCACCCGCAACGGCCACGCGGCGCGCGAATTTACCAACCGGGTGAATGTCGGGATGGTCGGCGTCAACGTGCCGATCCCGGTCCCCGTTTCCTACCACAGCTTCGGCGGCTGGAAGCGCTCGGGCTTCGGCGACATCGGCCAGTACGGGCAGGAAGGCCTTCGCTTCTGGACCAAGAACAAGGTCGTCACCCAGCGCTGGCCCGACGGATCGGTGACCGGCGAAAACGCCTTCGTCATCCCGACGATGGGGTGATGAGGCCCAGGCCGTGCCGGGCGGCACGGCTGAGCACATCACGCAACTTCGACCTATTGCGGTGGTTTAGCCGCCATGAGAGTTGCGTTTTCATTGGCGGTTGTCGCAGCACTCGCCGCCTGCGGACGGCCCGACCCAGTAGCCAAGGGCGAAGAAGACGCGGCCTTGCTTCCGGAACCGGCGCATAACGAGGCCGCGAGCCCAACGGGCGGACCACCCGTAAATGCGGCGACTCCGATCAGCGCCGCGCCTACTGCGGCGGCACAAATGCCGGCCGCTCTGCATGGGCGCTGGGGGCTGACGCCCGGCGACTGCACGTCCACCCGCGGCGATGCCAAGGGCCTGCTGGTAGTGACCGCCGACAGGCTCCAATTCTATGAATCGCGCGCGGTGCCAGCCGGCGATGTCGACGTTTCGCCCGACTCCATCAGCGGCGACTTCAGCTTCGCCGGCGAAGGCCAGGAATGGACGAAGCATCTGTCGCTAGAACTGCAGGACAAGAAGCTCGTGCGAACCGAGCGCGATCCCAACGCGAGCTTCACCTATGCGCGTTGCTGAATTCGACTTCGGCTGAGCGGGGGCTGGCCTCGCCCGGACTCGCAAGCTAGACGCCACGCCCATGCACCAGTTCGAGCTTACCGACGACCAGCTCCAGATCCAGGAAATGGCGCGCAAGTTCACCGCCGACGCGATCAGTCCGGTCGCGGCCGAGTGGGACGAGAAGCACATCCTGCCCAAGGACGTAATCCGCGAGGCCGCCGAGCTCGGCTTCGGCGCCATCTACGTGTCCGAGGAGAGCGGCGGAATCGGCCTCGGCCGTCTGGAGGCGGCGCTGATCATGGAAGCGATGGCCTATGGCTGTCCTTCGACCAGCGCCTTCATCTCGATCCACAATATGGCGGCGTGGATGATCGACCGCTTCGGCTCCGACGATGTGAAGCAGAAGTATCTCCCGTCGATGATCCCGATGGAGCGGATGGGAAGCTATTGCCTGACCGAGCCGTCGTCGGGCTCCGACGCGGCGGCGCTCAAGACCAAGGCGGTCCTCGACGGCGACCATTATGTCGTCTCCGGCTCGAAGGCATTCATCTCCGGCGGCGGCGAGAACGAGATCTACGTCACCATGGTTCGGACCGGCGAGGAAGGGCCCAAGGGCATCACCGCGCTCGTCATCGAAAAGGACATGAAGGGCGTCAGCTTCGGCGCCCAGGAAAAGAAGCTCGGCTGGCATTCGCAGCCCACGTGCCAGGTCAATTTCGACGAGGTCCGGGTGCCGGTCGCCAACCGCGTCGGCGCCGAGGGCGAAGGCTTCAGGATCGCTATGATGGGCCTCGACGGCGGGCGGCTGAACATCGGCGCCTGCTCGCTCGGCGGAGCACAACGCTGCCTCGACGAGGCGATCGCCTACACCAAGGACCGCAAGCAGTTCGACCAGCGGATCGCCGATTTCCAGAACACGCAATTCATGCTCGCCGACATGGAAACCGAGCTCCAGGCGGCGCGCTACCTGCTCTACGTCGCCGCCGCGAAGGTGACGGCGAACGCGCCCGACAAGACCAGGTTCGCGGCGATGGCCAAGCGGCTTGCCACCGATACCGGCTCGTCGGTGGTCGACCGGGCGCTGCAGCTTCACGGCGGCTACGGCTATCTGATGGACTATCCGATCGAGCGCTTCTGGCGCGATCTTCGCGTCCACTCGATCCTCGAAGGGACCAACCAGATAATGCGGGTGATCGTCAGCAGGGATTTGCTGCGCCAGTGACGGGAGTTTGGAAGTGACTGGCGATGTCCTGATCTCGGCCGAGCGCGGCGTCGGCCGTATTCGCCTCAATCGTCCAAAGGCGATCCACGCGCTGACGACTCAGATGTGCGAGGCGATGAGCGCCGCGCTCCTGCGCTGGCGCACCGACTCAAACATCCAGTGCGTAGTCATCGACCATGCCGTCGGCCGCGGTTTCTGCGCCGGCGGCGACGTCGTTACATTGGCGAAGAGCGGCGCGGGCGACGGCCGCAAGGCGCGCGAGTTCTTTTTCGCCGAATACCGGCTCAACCACCTTCTCTTCACCTACGACAAGCCGACCGTCGCGATCATGGACGGGATTACCATGGGCGGCGGCGTGGGAATCTCGCAGCCATGCACCTTCCGCGTCGCGACCGAGAATACGCGCCTGGCGATGCCGGAAACGGGAATCGGGCTGTTCCCCGATGTCGGCGGCGGCTGGTATTTGTCGCGGCTGCCGGGGCGTGTGGGGCAGTTCATGGCCCTAACCGGCGCTCGCCTCGACGGCGCCGAATGCGCCTACCTGGGCCTTGCGACCCACTATGTGGCGAGCAGTGGGGTCGAAGAGCTCGTGGACCGAATCCACAAATCGCCGGACCGGGTGAAAGGCGCGCTCGGCGCCGCATCGGAATCGCCGCCGGACGCCCGGATCGCCGACAATGCGGCGGCGATCAATCGGCTGTTCGCGTCCGACCAGCTCGAGGACGTTCTTGACGCTCTCGAAACCGACGGCAGCGAATGGGCGGAGAAGGAGCTGGTAACGCTCCGGACCAAGAGCCCGCTGTCGTGCAAGGTTTCGCTCCGGCTTCTCGCCGAAGGCGCCGGCCGCTCGACCTTTGCCGACGAGATGCGCGCCGAATATGCGCTGGCCGGGCGGGTCGTCCGCACCCACGATTTCAAGGAAGGCGTCAACGCCGTCCTGATCGAGAAGCACAACGAGCCGCAATGGGACCCGCCGATTGCCGAAGGCGTGACGGACGAGATGCTCGACGAGCTGTTCGCGCCGCTTCCCGCGAGCGAGCAGTGGACGCCGTTTCCGGAGACGAGTGAATGACCGACTACACCACCGTCCTTGTCGAGAAGCGGGGGCCCGTGACGCTCGTCACGCTCAACCGCCCGCAGGCGCTGAACGCGCTCAACAGCGAGGTTCTCAAGGAACTGATCGAGGTTTTCGCGGCCTATGACGCGGACGAATCGCAGCGCTGCCTGGTCCTAACCGGAAGCGGCGAGAAAGCGTTCGCGGCGGGCGCCGACATCAAGGAGATGCAGCCGCAGGGCTTCGCCGACATGTATTCGTCGAACTTCTTCGCCGGCTGGGAGAAAGTGACCGCGACACGCAAGCCGTGGATTGCGGCAGTGAATGGCTTCGCGCTCGGCGGCGGCTGCGAAGTCGCGATGATGGCCGACTTCATCATCGCGTCGGAAAACGCGAAGTTCGGCCAGCCCGAGATCAAGCTCGGCGTCACGCCGGGAATGGGCGGCTCCCAGCGCCTGACTTGGGCGATCGGCAAGGCCAAGGCGATGGAGATGTGCCTCACCGGCCGGATGATGGACGCAGCCGAAGCCGAGCAGTCGGGGCTGGTGGCGAAGGTCGTCCCCGCCGAGCAGCTTCTCGACGAGGCGATGAAGACTGCCGAAGCGATCGCAGCGATGCCGCCGCTCGCCGCAATCGCCGTCAAGGAAATGGTCAACGCCGCATTCGAAATGCCGCTGAACCAAGGCATCATTTTCGAGCGGCGGCTGTTCCACGGCCTGTTCGGCACCGAGGACCAGAAGGAAGGCATGACCGCTTTCGTCGAGAAGCGGCCGGGGAATTGGAAGGGACGGTAAGATGGCGCGTATCGCATTCATCGGCTTGGGCCACATGGGCGGGGGGATGGCCCCGAACCTGGTGAAGGCGGGCCACGAGGTCCTTGCGTTCGATTTGAGCGAAGAGGCGCTGTCCAAGGCTTGCGAACAGGGCTGCGCACGCGCCGGATCTGCCGAGGAAGCGGTGAAAGACGCCGAGGTCGTCATCACCATGCTTCCGGCCGCAAGCCATGTGCTCGACGTCTACCGCAACCACGTCTTAGGCAATGCGCCGACGAGCGCGCTGCTTATCGACTGCTCCACCATCGATGTCGGCAGCGCCCGCACCGTCGAGGAGGAAGCTTCCGCGAAGGGGTACGAAATGGTCGATGCGCCCGTCTCCGGCGGGATCGCGGCGGCCGCGGGCGGGACCCTCGCATTCATGGTCGGCGGCTCGGACGACGCCTTCGCCAAGGCGCAGCCGATCCTCGATCCCATGGCCAAGGCGGTGATCCACGCCGGCGGCGCGGGCGCCGGACAGGCGGCGAAAATCTGCAACAATATGATCCTCGGCGCGACGATGGTCGTGACCTGCGAGGCCTTTGTCCTTGCACAGAAGCTCGGGCTCGATCCGCAGGTGTTCTACGACATCAGCTCGCAGGCCTCGGGCCAGAGCTGGTCGATGACCTCTTACTGTCCGGTACCCGGAGTCGGTCCAAAGACGCCCGCCGACAATGATTATGAGGGCGGGTTCGCGGCGGCGTTGATGCTCAAGGACCTCAAGCTCGCGATGGAAGCCGCGGAGCAGGTCGGCCTGGAGCTTGAAATGGGGGAAGAGGCCGAGGAAGAATATGAGAAGTTCGTCGAAAGGGGCGGCGGCTCGAAGGACTTTTCCGGGATCATCAAGATGATCGACGACAGTTGGAAGGCAGAGGGGCAATGATGGCTGGCAAGACGCTTTACGGGCTTTGCGCGCTGGCGCTTCTGGCTGGCTGCGATGCTCGGCAGCACGGCAACGAAGCCAACACCGTCATGCCCTCTGCCGAAACGCATAATGCCGCCACCGCCGCTTCGGAGCCACTCGCCAAGGACCAGGCGCTCGCGCTCATGAAGGAGCGGCACGAGCATATGGAAGCGCTCGGCGACGCGACCAAGGCGATCAACCGGCAGCTCAAGTCGTCCGCCCCCGACCTGGCAGTGATCCGCCAGTCCGCCGCCAAAATTGAATCGCTGGCGCCGGACCTGCACTCCTGGTTCCCGGACGGGACCGGCCCGGACGTCGGCAAGACCCGTGCAAAGGCCGAGCTTTGGCAGAAGCCGGAAGACTTCGCGGCCAAGGCGCAGGATTTCCGGAGCGCGTCGGCAGCGTTCGACGCTGCTGCGAAAAGCGGGGATTTAAGCGAGATCAATGCGAGCTTCGCGGCGATGGGGAAGAGCTGCAAGGCATGCCACGATCTTTACCGGGCTCCGGAGAAAGACTGATCAAGCAGCGGGTCTGGGATCTCCCGACGCGGCTGTTCCACTGGTCGCTGGTGGTGCTGGTCGGCCTCAGCTGGTGGAGCGCGGAAACCCACCGTTACGACCTCCATTTGTGGTTCGGCTATGGAGTCCTCTTCCTGCTGCTGTTCCGGATCCTGTGGGGCTTCGTCGGCAGCTCCACGGCACGCTTTGCCACCTTCGTGCGCGGTCCCGCGGCGCTGTTCACCTACTTTCGCAATCGCTTCCGCTGGACGGTCGCGGGCCATACGCCGCTTGGAGCGCTAAGCGTCCTCGCCCTGCTCCTGATGCTCGTCGTCATTGTCGGCACCGGGCTGGTCGCGCTGGATGAGGACGGCCTCGCCGGGGGACCGCTGGCGCATCTCGTCAGCCTCGCGACCTCGGATGCAGCGACCGAGCTTCACGAGGAATTGTTCGATTTCCTGCTCATCCTGATCGGCCTGCATATCGCCGCCATCCTGCTCTACCGGCTCGCCCTCGGTCTCAACCTTCTGGGGCCGATGATCACCGGCAAGGCCGAGCTCGCGCCCGGAGTCGAGCCGATGCGGCAGGTGCCGCCGCCAGTCGTGATCGCGAGCGTCGCAGTCGCCCTCGCGCTCACCGCGTGGATCGTCGCCGGGGCTCCACCGCTTTAGCCGCCCGTCCCTTGCGGGGAGCAGGTCGAGGGGCCACATCGCGGTCATGCTGATCCGAACCGAGCACACGCCCAACCCGTCGACCCGCAAGTTCCTTCCCGGACAGGCGGTGATGGAATCGGGAACCCGGGACTTCCCCGATGCGGAGAGCGCCGAAGCTTCGCCGCTCGCCGAAGCCCTGTTCAACACGCAAATGGTCGAAGGAGTCTTCTTCGGCCGCGACTTCGTGTCGGTAACCGCCGCTCCGGGCGTGGACTGGCCCTTGCTCGAGCCCGAGGTCGTGTCGATCCTGCTCGACCATTTCGTCACGGGGGCGCCGCTGTTCAAAGCCGGGACGGCTGCCGGAATCCAGGTCGCGCCCGAATCCGCGATCGAGGAAGACCCCGCCGACTCCGAGATCATCGAGCAGATCAAGGAACTGATCGACACCCGCGTCCGGCCTGCGGTTGCGCAGGACGGCGGCGACATCATTTACAAGGGCTATCGCGACGGGCGCCTATATCTCGGCATGCAGGGCGCCTGCCAGGGCTGCCCGTCCTCGGCCGTCACTCTGAAGCGCGGCATCGAAAGCCTGATCAAGCATTACGTGCCGGAAGTGGAAAGCGTCGAGGCGATCTAAAGAGCTTGCCCCCGCCACTCGCCTGTGGCCCATTGCCGAACCATGATCACCCTGGCGATCGACACGTCTACAGCCGCCTGCACGGCCGCCCTGTTCGACGGCGGACGATGCGTTGCGCAGGCTGACGAACTGATCGGCCGTGGCCATGCCGAGCGTCTCGCGCCGATGCTCGATGAGCTACTCGACGGGCGCAATGCGGACGCGATCCTCGTCGGAGTCGGTCCCGGGAGCTTCACCGGAATTCGAGTCGGGCTCGCGGCCGCAAGCGGGCTTGCGATTGGCTGGAATTCGAAGCTTCGCGGACTGTCGTCGCTCGCCCTTCTGGCGGCGTCGGCGGGGGCATCCGGGGAAGTCGCCGTTGCGATGATCGGCGGCCACGGCGAGCTGTTCGTCCAGCAGTTCCACGGCGCGCTCCGCCCGGCCGGCGAGCTGCTCAACCTTCCGCCCGATCGCGCCGCGGCCGAAATCACTGCCGGCCTGGTCGTCGGCCCGGGCGCGCAAGCGCTTGTCGACGCTCGAGGCCATGGCAAGGCGATGGATGGCTGGCCGAGCGCGTCGCTTGCCCTCACCCTTCCCGAGCAGCTCCGGACCTTGCCGCCGGTTCCCGTCTACGCGCGCGCTCCAGACGCCACGGCAAGGAGCGCGGCATGACGGTCGAGCTTGTCGATGGCGGCGCCGACGATCTCGACGACGTCATGCGGGTCATGGCTGCCGCGTTCGCCGATCGCTACGGGGAAGCGTGGACGCGCTCGCAATGCGCGGGAATCCTGCCGATGACGGGTGTCCGTCTCGTGCTCGCCAGGGACGAGGAGAGGGTCGTCGGGTTCGCGCTGTTTCGCACGGTCGCCGACGATTCCGAGCTGCTTCTGATCGCAGTCGATCCGGCGGCGCAAGGACGTGGTGTCGGCCGCGAGCTCCTATCTCACTTCATCGGCCATTCCAGGACCAACGGCGCCGAGCGGATCCACCTAGAGGTTCGAGACGGCAACCCTGCGATCGAGATCTACAAGTCCGCTGGGTTCGCGCAGGCCAACCGCCGCCGCAATTACTACCGCGGCCGCGGCGGGGGCGAATTCGACGCATTAACGTTTGTGCTGGCCGTGGAAAATTAATCGCTATCAAGATAGCCGCTCTATTGCCGCACCAAGCGCAAGTAGCTAGGGCCACGGTTCACCGCGCATGAAAGTGCTGCACCCGATCAAATCCAGCGGAGAATGAATATAATGGCCGAGAATGGAGCGGCAGAAGACAGTTTGCTCACCCTGACTGCTGACATCGTTGCGGCGCACGTCAGCAACAACAGTGTCGCCGTCAGCGACTTGCCGAATTTGATACAAAATGTGCACCAGGCGCTGACTGGTATTTCGGGTCCCGGTTCCGCAGCGGAAGAAAAGCAGGAACCGAAGGTCTCGATCCGCTCGTCCGTGAAGCCGGATTACGTCACCTGCCTCGAGTGCGGCAAGAAGCAGAAGATGCTCAAGCGCCACCTGATGACCAACCACGAATTGACCCCGGCCGAGTATCGGCAGAAATGGGGCCTGTCGTCCGATTATCCGATGGTCGCGCCCAATTATGCGGAACAGCGCCGAACACTTGCCAAGTCGATCGGCCTTGGCACCAAGCGCCGGCGCACCCGCAAGTCGAAATAAGTCGACGGGGGCGCCTCTCGGTGCCCCCTTCCCTTTACCGCCGCACCGCTCGCGCCTACTTTCCCATCCATGAGCCACGCAGTCATCGACATCGAAGCACTCTGCGCCGACAAGGGCCTGAGGATCACCGAGCAGCGCCGGGTCATCGCCCGGATCCTCTCGGAGTCCGAGGACCACCCCGACGTCGAGACCCTTCACGAGCGCGCTTCGGCGGTCGATCCCCGGATTTCCATCGCGACGGTCTATCGTACCGTGCGCCTGTTCGAGGAAGCCGGAATCCTCGAGCGGCACGAGTTCGGCGACGGCCGCGCCCGCTATGAAGCGGCATCGGACGAACATCACGACCATCTCATCGACGTCGAGACCGGCAATGTCGTCGAATTCGCCGACGAGGAGCTCGAAGAGCTCCAGAAGCAGATCGCCGAGAGGCTGGGTTTCCGCCTCGTCGACCACAGGATGGAGCTGTACGGCGTCGCACTCGACCGCAAGCGCCAGTAACCGCGGCACCGTGGCGATTGCGGCGCTGCGGATTGCCGCGCTGGTCCTGCTGTTCGCCGTGTGCCCTCCGATTCACATCGTGACGAGGGCACTTTCCGGCGATTCGCCGTGGCCGCCGCGTTTTCTCGCGGCCGCCGCGTGGATTTGCGGCGCTCGCGTTCGGGTCGAAGGAAAGCCCCTTCGGCCGCACACGCTGATGATCTGCAACCACACGAGCTGGCTCGACATTCTCGTCCTCGGCGGTGCGACCGGGTGCGCCTTCGTCTCGAAGGACGAACTCGGTCACGGCCTTATCCACTGGATGGCCGACCAGGGGCCGACGCTTTACATCCGGCGGGAGGACCGGCGCGGCGCGTCGAACCAGGCAAAGCAGGTCGCCGAAGCGCTTCGCTACCCGCAGCCGCTGGCGTTGTTTCCGGAAGGGACGACGGGGCCCGGGACGCATTTGCTGCCGTTCCGGTCGACGCTGTTCGCCGCCGTCGCTCCGGCGCCGCCAAGGGTGCAGGTCCGGCCGGTCGCCATCGATTACGGCGATGCGGCGCCCGAGCTCGGCTGGCACGGCGAGTCGGGCAGGCAAAACGTGCTGAGGACCCTTGGCCGCACCCGGGCTGTTGAAGTGATCGTGCGACTCCTCGATCCGCTCGATCCGACCGGCGACCGCAAGGCGCTGGCCCACTCGGCCCGCGAAGCCATCGCGACTGCGCTCTCTTCAAGTCCCGGCTCGGCTCACCTATAGGCCGATCGATGAACGCACCCCCAAAGACCTTTCGGATCAAATCCTTCGGCTGTCAGATGAACGTCTATGACGGCGAGCGGATGGCCGAGCTACTCGACGAACAGGGCCTGGCTGCGGCAGCCGAAGGGGAGGATGCCGACCTGGTCGTCCTCAACACCTGCCACATCCGGGAAAAGGCGGCGGAGAAGGCCTATTCGGACGTCGGTAGGCTGAGGCGGGAGGATGGATCGAGGCCGATGATCGCGCTTGCCGGCTGCGTCGCCCAGGCCGAGGGCGCCGAAGCCAAGCGGCGCTCGCCCATGATTGACATGGTGGTCGGCCCGCAGGCCTATCACCGGCTTCCCGAGATGATCGCAGCGACTGCGCGCGGGGCCCGCCCGGTCGATACCGACATGCCGTCGATTTCGAAGTTCAACTCGCTTCCGAAGCGCCGCCGGGCCGCGCCGAGCGCCTTCCTTACGATCCAGGAAGGCTGCGACAAATTCTGCACTTATTGCGTCGTTCCCTACACGCGCGGTGCCGAAATCTCGCGGCCCTGGAATGACATCGTCGCCGAAGCGCAGGCGCTGGTCGATGGGGGAGCGAAGGAGATAGTCCTGCTCGGCCAGAACGTGAATGCGTGGATGAATGACGGCCGCGGCCTCGCCGCGCTGATCCGGGAAATCGCACGCATCGATGGGTTGGAACGGATCCGCTACACGACCAGCCATCCCGCCGACATGACGTACGACCTCATCTCGGCCCACGGCGAAGTCGAAAAACTCATGCCTTACCTTCACCTCCCGGTTCAGTCGGGCAGCGACCGTGTTTTGAAGGCGATGAACCGAAGCCATACCAGCGGGAGCTATCTCCGGACGATCGAAAGGGTCCGCGCCGCGAGGCCCGACATTGCGATTTCCGGCGATTTCATCGTTGGCTTCCCCGGCGAGACGGAGGAAGAGTTCGAAGCAACCCTAAGGATCGTCGATGAAGTGGGCTACGCGTCCGCTTATTCGTTCAAGTACAGCGCCCGCCCGGGCACGCCGGCCGCAGCGATGGACGAACAGGTTCCCCGTGAGATCATGGACGATCGGCTACAGCGGTTGCAGTCGCGAATCGCCGAGCACCAGCTTGCGTTCAACCGGTCGACCGTCGGCCGAGACACGCGAATTCTTATCGAACGCCCCGGAAGGCGCACCGGCCAGATGATTGGGCGCTCGCCATGGCTGCAGTCCGTTCACGTGGACTCGGATGCAGAGGCCGGTACGATGCTAGAAGTCACCCTGACCGCCGCCGGTCCGAACAGCATGACCGGCGCCCTTCGACAGAAAGAAGCTGCCTAGTGGCCCGCCGCGACCTTGCCGCAGTACCCGACCGGACCCGGCTCGAGCTGGATTTCGATGAACCCTACCTGCTTGGCCCGCTGTTCGGCGATTACGACCGCCACTTGATTACCATCGAAAGCCGCCTTGGAGTCCACATCGCTGCTCGCGGCAACCGCGTGCAGATCGAGGGCGACCCGGATTCGGCCGCGCGCGCCCGCGACGTCCTGATCGGCCTCTACAAGCGGCTCGAGCAAGGGCACGACATCGATGCCGAAGCGGTCGAATCGGTGATCGGAATGGCCGCGCAGCCGAGCTTCGACGGGATCGTCGCTGATGAGGTGACGACACCGCCGCGGGTGATGATCCGCACTCGCAAGAAGACGATCGTCCCGCGCTCGCCGACCCAGACTGTCTACATGGAAGCGCTGGCCAGCCAGGACATGATCTTCGCCCTCGGTCCGGCCGGCACCGGCAAAACCTATCTCGCCGTAGCCCAGGCCGTGTCGCAGCTCATCTCCGGGAGCGTCGACAGGCTGATCCTGTCGCGCCCGGCTGTCGAGGCGGGCGAACGGCTCGGCTTCCTGCCCGGTGACATGAAGGAGAAGGTCGATCCCTATCTCCGCCCGCTCTACGATGCGCTCTACGACATGCTGCCGACCGAGCAGGTCGAGCGGCGGATCGCCAGCGGCGAGATCGAGATCGCTCCCATCGCCTTCATGCGCGGCCGCACCCTGAATGACGCCTTCATCATCCTCGACGAGGCGCAGAACACCACGCCCGCGCAAAGGAAGATGTTCCTGACCCGGTTCGGAATGCTCAGCCGGATGGTGATCTGCGGCGACCCCAAGCAAGTCGACCTTCCCGAAGGCGGCAGGTCCGGGCTTCACGATGCAGTCGAACGCCTCGATGGCGTGAAGGGTATAGCGATCGTCCCATTCTCCGCAGCGGACGTCGTCCGGCACCCGCTGGTGGGCCGAATTGTCGAGGCCTATGAAGGGCCCGGGGCCTGAGCCTGGATGATGCTCGAAATCGACATAGACGCCGATCCGGAGTGGGACAGTAGCGGCGGCTGGGAATCGCTGGTGCGAAGCGCTGCGGAAGCGGCAATCGCCGAAAGCGGATTCCCCGAGCTCGCGACATCGCAGCGGCTCGTCGAGCTGTCGGTGCGGCTGACCAGCGATGAGCAGGTGAAGGCGCTTAACGCGCAATGGCGCGGAAAGGACAAGCCGACCAACGTTTTGTCGTTCCCGCAGCTCGAGCCAGGCGAGCTGGAGCGCGACGAGGACAACGGGCGCGAGCTGATGCTCGGCGACCTGGTGCTCGCGCGCGGAGTCTGCGAGGCCGAAGCCGCCGAGAAACAAATCCCGTTCTGCGACCATGCCGCGCACCTGCTCGTCCACGGGACGCTTCACCTGCTCGGCTACGATCACCACGATGACCAATCGGCCAAAGCGATGGAATCGCGCGAAATAAGAGCGCTCGGCCGGCTGGGGATCGCCGATCCCTATCTGGTGGAAGAAATCTGATGGCGACGAACAACGACGACGCCGGGTCACGCCTGTGGCGCGGGATGCGCTCGCTCATCTTCGGTGACGAGGGCGAGCAGACGCTTCGAGAGGAAATCGAGGAAGCGATCGACGAGGCCGACGAATCGCACGAAATCGCCGGCGATCTCACTCCCATCGAGCGGCAGATGCTCCGCAACCTGCTTCATTTCGGCGACGAGACCGCCGGGGATATCGCCGTCACCCGCGGGGAAATCGTTGCTGTCCCCGCGACCATCGACTTCGACGAGCTCGTGACGGCGTTCGCCGAAGCCGAGCACAGCCGCCTCCCCGTTTACGGCGAGAGCCTCGACGAGATTATCGGCATGGTCCACATCAAGGACCTGTTCGCGGCGATGATCGACAAGGATCGCGAGCGCTCGATCCAGGCACTCTTGCGGACTCCCTTGTTCGTTCCCGAATCGATGGGAGTGATCGACCTGCTGGCCCGAATGCGGGCGGAGCGAGTCCATCTGGCGATCGTCGTCGACGAGTTCGGCGGGACCGAAGGACTCGTCACCATCGAGGACGTGGTCGAGGAAATCGTCGGCGAGATCGAGGACGAACACGACGTCGAAGCTGCCGGGATGCTCACCCGGCTCGACGAGGGTGTCTGGGAGGCCGACGCGCGAATCGAGCTCGAAGAGCTGGCCGAGACCGTCGACGCGCGGCTGATCTGGGAAGAAGACGAGGTGGATACGTTGGGCGGGCTCGTGTTCCTGCTGTCCGGCCATATCCCGGCGCGCGGCGAATCCGTGCTTCACCCTTCCGGCTGGCGGCTCGAGGCGGTCGATTCCGACCCGCGCCGGATCCTCCGCGTTCGCCTCCACGCGCCCGAGGCGGAGGTCGAGTCCGGCTAGCCTTTGGCGAACAGGTTCGCCGGGTTTGCCATGGCCTTGAATTCCAACGCATTGCCGGCCGGGTCGGACAAGAACATCGTCGCCTGCTCACCCGGCTCGCCCTCGAATCGGACCGTTGGCGGGATCACGAATTCAACGTCAGCATCGACAAGCCGCTCGGCGAGCGCCTTCCATTCGCCGATCGGGAGCACGATTCCGAAGTGGGGCACGGGCACGTCGTCGCCATCGACGGAGTTGCTGGCCCTACTCCGAACCGTCTTCGGAGCGAGGTGGGCGACGATCTGGTGCCCGAAGAAATCGAAGTCGACCCAATCGTCGGCGCTCCGGCCTTCCGGGCACTGAAGAAGCCCACCGTAGAAGGCACGAGCGGCGGCGAGGTCGTCGACGGGGAAAGCGAGGTGAAAGGGCGGCAGCGGCATCGCGCTCCCGTGCTTGCGAAGCAGGCCGCTGTCCAGACTTTCGTTCAACGCGCGTAACCGCTAGCCAATCATCGATGCTGTACCTGCTCGTCGCGCTGTTCACAGGAGCCGCCTCGGCCTTCGCCTTCGAGCCCGCGGGGCTGTGGGTGTTGATGCCGGTCGCCTTCGCGGTGCTGCTGTGGCTGTTGTGGCGAACGGAGCGGCTTCGCGGAGCGCTCGCGATCGGCTGGCTGTTCGGCCTCGGCCAGTTCGTGGTGGGACTCAACTGGATCGCGACCGCTTTCACCTACCAGGCAGCCATGCCGGCTTGGCTGGGCTGGGTCGCAGTGGTTCTCCTGTCGCTTTACCTCGCCGTGTTCCCAGCGCTCGCGACGGGGCTCGCCTGGAGGATCGGCAAGGACAATGAGGCTGCGATGGCGCTGGCGCTGGCGGGCGCCTGGGCGATCACCGAATGGCTCCGCGCGGGCCTGTTTACGGGCTTTGCCTGGAACCCGGCCGCGGCGGCAATGGTGCCGACTCCGCTGATCACGCTTTCGGCGCTGCTCGGCACCTACGGCCTCTCCGCGCTTACAGTCCTCCTCGGAAGCGTCATCTGGCTCGAAATCCGGCGCAAATGGCTTCCCGGCGTGCTGATCGTTCTGGTCGCCGCGCTCCTGTGGCTGCTTCCCGCTTCGAATGTTCCCGACGACCCGCTGATCATCAGGCCGGTCCGGGTCGTCCAGCCGAACATCGGCCAGCAGGACAAGTGGCGGCCGGAGTTCTCAGATGCGGCGGCCCGCAAGATGGCGTCGCTCTCGAACGCGCCGAGTGGCGTTCGGCCGCGGCTGCTGTTCTGGCCCGAAGCGGCGGTGACCGAACCGCTCGCCGACGGCCGCGGCGGCGCTGCAAGCGCGATGGCGGCTTTCGAGCGCAACCGGGCCGCCGCCTCGCTCGAGGACGGCGAATATCTGCTGACCGGCGGAATCGCGCTGATATCGGACGACGGCACCCGCGTTTCGGGTGCGACAAACAGTATCTTCGTGCTTGGCCCCGGGGGAAAGCCGGCCGGGCAGTACGACAAGGCGCATCTCGTCCCGTACGGCGAGTATCTGCCGATGCGTTCGCTTCTGACCCCGCTTGGCCTGTCGCGCCTCGCTCCCGGCGATGTCGATTTCAACGCCGGCCCGGGGCCGCGCACGATCGCAATCCCCGGCTGGGGCAAGGTCGGGCTGCAGATTTGCTACGAAATCATCTTTTCCGGCGAGGTCGTCGACCAGGCCAACCGGCCCGACGTCATCTTCAATCCGTCGAACGACGCCTGGTTCGGCCGCTGGGGCCCTCCGCAGCATCTGGCGCAGGCGCGGCTCCGGGCGGCGGAGGAAGGGCTTCCGGTGATCCGCGCGACCCCGACCGGGATCAGTGCCGTCATCGACGCGCAAGGAGGTGTCGTGAAGCAGCTCGGCTGGCGCACCGAAGGGGTCATCGACGCCTACTTGCCGCCGAAATCGCCGCAGCCGACCTTGTTCGCCCGCTTTGGAAATTTGCTGCCGCTGGTGTTCGCTGCGCTTCTCCTCGCCGGCGCCATTGCCCTCGCCGGGGGCTGGCGCTATCGGCGCACATAACGAATCCTTTATATCACCGCCGTCACCTCAGCGGCATCTCGCGAGGACCCTAGCCCGACAATGCGCAGCAGCTATCTCTTCACATCCGAATCCGTTTCCGAAGGCCACCCGGACAAGGTCGCCGACCAGATCAGCGACGCGATCGTCGACCTTCTCCTCTCCAAGGACGCCGAAGCGCGAGTCGCCTGCGAGACGTTCGTGACGACCCAGCGAATCGTGATCGGCGGCGAAATCCGCTGCCGGCCGATCTACGACGAGGACCGGTTCAAGGACACGCACGGCTGGGCTCCGGGAGCGCGCGACGAGATCGAGCAGGTCGTTCGCCAGACGGTCAAGCGGATCGGCTACGAGCAGGACGGCTTTCACTGGCAGACGGCCGAGTTCGAGAATCACCTGCACGGCCAGTCGGAGCATATCGCCCAGGGCGTGGATGCGGCCGGAAACAAGGACGAGGGTGCCGGCGACCAGGGCATCATGTTCGGCTTCGCCTGCGACGAAACCCCCGAACTGATGCCGGCGACGCTCTATTACAGCCACAAGATCCTGCAGCGTATGGCGGACGACCGCCATTCCGGCGCTGCGCCGTTCCTTGAGCCGGACGCCAAAAGCCAGATCACGCTGCGCTTCGATAACGGCAGGCCGATCGAGGCGACGGCGATCGTCGTCTCGACCCAGCACAAGCAGGGCTATTCGGAAAAAGGCGAATTTGCCGATGCGAAGCTTTACGGCGAGCTTCGCGACTATGTGAAGAAGGTCGTTGCGGAGGTCCTTCCCGGCGAGCTGCTGACCGAAAACACCGTTTATCACATCAACCCGACCGGGGCGTTCGAGATCGGCGGGCCCGACGGCGACGCCGGGCTTACCGGGCGCAAGATCATTGTCGACACCTACGGCGGCGCTGCGCCGCACGGCGGCGGCGCCTTTTCCGGCAAGGATCCAACCAAGGTCGACCGGTCAGCGGCCTATGCGGCGCGCTACCTCGCCAAGAATATCGTTGCGGCTGGTCTCGCTCGCCGCTGCACGATCCAGCTGGCCTATGCGATCGGTGTCTCGGAGCCGTTGTCTCTCTACGTGAACACCCACGGCACCGGCAGGCTCGACGACCGCGAGCTCGAAGCGGCCATCGGCCGGATCGAAAAGCTCGGCGGACTCACGCCGCGCGGGATCCGGACTCACCTCCAGCTCAACCGGCCGATCTACGAGCCGACCGCCGCTTACGGCCACTTCGGGCGTCAGTCGGATGGCGACTTCTTCCCGTGGGAGCGGGTCGACCTGGCCGACGAGCTCAAGGCCGCCGTTGGAACGGAGCCGGCGACCGCCGGCGCCTGAGCGCTACAGGTTCGACGTGTCGTTCACTCCGACCCGGTGCCGGTAGACGAGGTCGCCGCCCTTCCATCCGCTGTAGAGCAGGATCAGGACCACGATTCCCGACAGGAAAACGCCGGTTGAATCGATGAAGTCCGGGTCCCTCCAGCGAAGCACGAGGTTGACGAGTTCGAGCACCACCGCAGTCACGTTGGCGAGCATGTGCTTGACCGCATCGCCTAGCCTCCGGATCCGGTCGTCGCCGAGGAAATCGGTAAGCCCGGCAATCGCCGCAAGCGCGGCCATGACCAGGCCAAACCCCAGAAGCCAGGTCGACGCCTCGGCTACTCCAGTCTCGCCTTGCGAGTGGACGATGTCGAGGATGAACACCAGGACGAAGCAGACGATCGGAAATGGAACAAGCATCGGATGGATCGGATGATCCGCGATTTTTGCCGTGCTGCGTGGGTTGCGAAGCGATCGATCGCTGTCAGTCATCTCCCCTGTCCTCCTGTTTGAGCGCGCCCAAGAGTCGCGCGTCGCGGATTGGACGCGGCGGAGCAGTGAAGGTTCCCGCCGGCAGGCTCTCAGGCTTCGCGGCAGCGCACCCAGCGGCGCTTGCCATGACGCCACAGCGAGCCGTCGTAGTAGCGGCCGTTCGCCTTCGCCCGGATCCTGAGCTCATGACGAAGCGCGTTCGGGTCTGTCAGGTCGAGTCGGAATTCGGCGGGGTCGAGCCACGACTGCGCGACCTTCACTGCAACGTCGCGTCCATTGTGGCTGAGCCGCGCGCCGACGACCGATGCCACCGCTGTGTGGCCGATCACCAGCGACACCTGGATCGGATCTGCTCCGGCGGTCCTGCACGCAAGCCCGCCGGTCGCGTGGGCGGGGCCTGCAGCGAGGACAAGCAGCGGCAGTGCGAGCAGGAAAGTTTTCATTCCGCGACCCTGCCGCTGCCCGCTTGAACGGCGGCTTACTCG
This sequence comes from Sphingomicrobium sp., assembly GCA_036261735.1. GTDB lineage: Bacteria > Pseudomonadota > Alphaproteobacteria > Sphingomonadales > Sphingomonadaceae > Sphingomicrobium. Next base: position 11,413 of record DATAKH010000225.1, on the reverse strand, counting down.
ATTTAGCGCCAGCCTCCGAGTATCGCGCCTGCAACGACATGGCCGAGCATCAAATGAGCGCAGTCAACCGCAACCATGTCGGTCGACAGGCCGCCGTACACCCAGCCGTAGAGCACGGTCGGGATTGCCGAGGCCAGCGCGATCAGCGCGGCCAGCTGCATGCCCTTGACCGCGCTCCCGACCTGCGCCCAGCGGAAGATCAGCGCCATGAAGGCCGCGATCAGGATCGGCATCAGCACGCCGAACGGCATGCGCGAAAGCGCGATCGATTTCTCGGCCTCGGTCATTCCGCTCATCGCCATGTTGACGTCTTCGGGAATGAGCAGCCCATAGATGATGAACCCGATTGCATAGACCGCGATCGCCGCGACAAGCACCGCCAGCCAGTTGATTCCAAGTGCACGCATCAGAACCTCCCCCTCTTGTTGCGCCCCCGTAACTTACCACTGGCAGGCCTCGCCTCCAATGGATTAGCGACATAGCCATGACGGCCCACAAGCAAGGCGATCCAACGACCCTGAATCGGCTCTATGGTCGGTCGAGCGGGCACAAATTGCGCGCCAGCCAGCAAAAGCTGGTCGATCAATTGCTTCCCCAGATCGAAGTCCCGGCCGAAGGCGAAATCACACCGCTGCGCCTGTTCGGGGACGACCGCCCGCTTCACCTTGAGATCGGCTTCGGCGGCGGAGAGCATCTCGCTTACCGCGCCGACCTTCTCCCCGACCATGGCTTCATCGGTTGCGAGCCGTTCCTCAACGGAGTGGCAACCGCGCTCGGGCACATCCGCGACCAGCACCTCGCGAATGTCAGGCTGTGGCGCGGCGATGCGCTCGACGTGCTTCGGCGAGTTCCGGATGGAAGCCTCGCCTTCGTCTATTTGCTTCACCCCGACCCCTGGCCCAAGGCGCGCCACGCCAAGCGGCGCATGGTCAACGACGGTCCAATCGACCTCATCGCGGCAAAGATGAAGGCCGGCGGCGAATTGCGGATAGCCACCGATCACCCGGTCTATCTGGAATGGGCGCTGATGATCATGCAGCGCCACCGCCACCAGTTCAGGTGGCTTGCCGAAAAGCCGTCCGATTTCCTGAAACGGCCGGGCGGCTGGCCGGCGACCCGCTACGAAGCCAAGGCTGGGCGCGAGGGCCGCCGGGCTTATTATTTGCGGTATCAGCGCTGTGACTGACCTTTCGCGCCGCCCGGTGCCGCCCTACATGGCCTCGGCATGCAGATCCGGGACACCGTACTCGATGCGATCGGCAACACGCCGCTGATCAAGCTCCGGCGAGCGTCGGAGGAAACCGGCTGCACGATCCTCGGCAAGGCCGAATTCATGAATCCCGGCCAGTCGGTCAAGGACCGTGCAGCGCTTTCTATCGTCAGGCAGGCGATCGACAACGGCCAACTTCGCCCCGGCGGAATCATCGTCGACGGCACTGCCGGAAACACCGGCATCGGGCTGACCGTGGTCGGCAATGCGCTTGGGATGCGCACGGTCATCGTCATCCCCGAGACGCAGACCGAAGAAAAGAAGACCGCCCTCCGGCTTCTCGGCGCAACGCTGATCGAAGTGCCGGCTGTCCCGTACAAGAACCCCAATAATTACATCAAAGTCGCCGGCCGTCTCGCGGAGCGGCTTGCCAAGGAAGACGAGCACGGCGCCATTTTCGCCAACCAGTTCGACAACACCGCCAACCGCGACGCCCATGTGAAGACCACCGGGCCGGAAATCTGGGACCAGACCGGCGGCAAGGTCGACGCGTTCGTCAGCGCGGTCGGCACCGGCGGAACGCTGGCGGGCGCAGCCATGGCGCTCCGCGAGCGAAAGGCGGACGTCACGATCGCGCTCGCCGACGTGCCAGGGGCGGCATTGTTCAACTATTATACGGCGGGTGAGCTTCGCGCCGAAGGAAGCTCGATCACCGAAGGCATCGGCCAGGGCCGGATCACCGCCAACCTCGAAGGCCTGACGGTGGACGAGGCCTTCCTCATCCCCGACGAGGAGACGGTCCGCACCGTCTATTCGCTGATCCAGTACGAAGGGCTGGCGCTAGGCACGTCCTCGGGAGTCAATGTCGCCGGGGCCATTCGCCTCGCGAAGCAGATGGGCCCGGGAAAGACCATCGTCACCATGCTGTGCGACCCCGCCACGCGCTACCAGTCGCGGCTGTTCAACCGCGAGTTCCTCAACTCGAAGGGTCTGCCGTTGGCGCCATGGATGGACCAGCCCCTCGGCATCGAACCCGACTTTCTTCCCACCGACCAATCCTCCTAGGAGAACCGCAATGACGCTTTCCATCGGCAGTACCGCCCCCGATTTCACCGCCGAGACCACTCAGGGTACGATCAACTTCCACGACTGGATCGGCAATGGCTGGGCGATCCTGTTCTCGCACCCGAAGGCCTTCACTCCGGTGTGCACGACTGAGCTCGGCTACATGGCCGGCCTCAAGGACGAGTTCGCCAAGCGTAACACGAAGATCCTAGGCCTCTCGGTCGACACCAGCGACGACAACAAGCGCTGGCTCCCGGACATCGAGGAAGTTAGCGGCAACAGGGTCGATTATCCGATCATCGGCGACAGCGATTTGAATGTCGCCAAGCTCTACAACATGCTTCCAGCCGACGAGAGCGGAACCAGTGAGGGACGCACCGCCGCCACCAATGCGACTGTCCGTACGGTCTACATCATCGGTCCCGACAAGAAGATCCGCGCAATGCTGCTCTACCCGATGTCGAGCGGGCGCAATTTCGACGAGGTCCTGAGGCTGCTCGACAGCGTCCAGCTGACCGAGTCCAAGGGCGTTGCAACGCCGGTCAACTGGAAGCGCGGCGAGGACGTCATCATTCCGCCGAGCCTCAGCGACGAAGACGCCAAAGTGAAATATCCGAACGGCTGGGACGCGGTTAAGCCGTACCTGCGCCGGATTCCGCAACCGGCCGATTAAGTCAGCGCGCGGGCGTCAGCTTCAGCAGGCGCCCGCCGTCCTCGAGGATATAGACCAAGCCGTCCGGCCCCTGGTCGACCGCCCGGATCCGCGCGCCCATATCCCACTGGTCGGCCTTCCTAGCCTTGTCGCCATCGATATCGACCCGGATCAGGGCCTGACCAGACAGCGCGCCGATCAGTGCGTCGCCCTTCCACTGCGGAAATTTGTCGCCCGTGTAGATCAGAAGCGAGCCCGGCGAGACCGACGGGTTCCACCAGACCTTCGGCTCTTCGAAGCCGCGGCTGGAATGCTCGTCGGGTATAGGCCCGCCGCCATAGTCGCTCCCGTATGAGGCCTCCGGCCAGCCATAGTTGCGGCCGGCGACGATCAAATTAACCTCGTCGCCGCCTTGCGGTCCCATCTCCGTCGCCCACAGACGGCCATCGGGCGCGAATGCGAGCCCCAGGACGTTTCGGTGGCCCGTGGTGTGGAAGCGACCGCCAATTCTTTGCCCCTCGTCGGTCATATGAAGGATCTTGCCGAGATCGACGCTCCTGTCCTGCGCCGGCTCGCCTTTCTGGCGATCGCCGGACGAGACGAACATCGTCCCGTCAGCCGCGAAGGCGATGCGGTGCGAGAAATGGCCGGTGCCGGTCACTTTCGGCTGCTGGCGCCAGATGACCTTGAATCCTTCCAGCCGCGGTTGGCCTTGGCCGAGAATAAGCCTGCCGTAGCCGACGACTGCCCCGCTAGTGCCGTTCGGCCCCTCTTCCACATAGCTGAGATAGACGCGCTGGTTGCCGGCGAAATCGGGGTGGGCGACGACGTCGCCGAGACCGCCCTGCCCCGCCACATGGACATCCGGAACACCCGAGACCTGCTGCTTGTCGCCGTTGGCGACGTTGACGAGCCACAGCCGCCCCTCTTTCTCGGTGACCAGCGCCGCGTTTGTCAGCGGCAGCCCGCTCCCGGGCAGGAAGTCCATTGCCCATGGCGTGCTGAACTCCATCACCGGGGTCGCCTCGAACGGACGGCCCGTCGTCGCCTCCGAGGGCGCAGCGGCCGCATTGTCATTCGGCTGCGCCGAAGACGGTCCGGGCGCGCCGCAGGCGGTCACGAAAAGCAACAGAACGAGATGCGACATGCGGCGATTCATCTGAACTCTCCGGTCGGCGCGAGGGAACTTGAGACTGTCACCGCTGTCTATAGGTCGCCAACATGCAACCGTGCAGCCTCCTTTCGCTGGCCACCGCCGTTCCGCCTCATGTCGTCGTGCAAGAGGACGCAAAGTCCCTTGCTCGCAAGGCGTGGGGCGGGCGCCCTAACCTCTTCGAGAAGCTGTCCACCGTCTTCGACAACGCCGGAATTGCAAAGCGTCACCTCGTCGCCCCGCCCGAATGGTACGAACGGCCGCACGGCTGGCAGGACCGGAACACCATCTATCTGGAAGCAGCCGAGAATTTGTTCGAGCGCGTTGCCGCTTCGGCAATCGAAAAGGCCGGGCTTGCGGCCACCGATATCAACGGAGTCGTCACCGTCTCGACCACCGGCATTGCCACTCCCAGCCTCGAAGCGCGGGTTGGCCCGAAGCTCGGCCTCAGGCCCGACGTCCGCCGCGTTCCGATCTTCGGCCTCGGCTGCGCCGGCGGGGTCAATGGACTTGCCACCGCGGCCCGCCTTGCCGCGGCCGAGCCGGGGTCGAATTGGCTGTTCGTAACCGTCGAGACCTGTTCGATCTCGATCCGCCTCGACAGCGACGACCCCGCCGCAATCGTCGCCACCGCCTTGTTCGGCGACGGCGCGGCGGCGGCGATCGTTCGCAGCGGGACGCATTGCCTCGCGCGCATTACCGGCGCCGCGGAAAAGCTCTGGCCCGACACTCAGCGGATCATGGGTTGGCAGGTGGAGGATCCTGGGCTCGCGGTCATCTTCGACCGCGCCATCCCGCCCTTCATCGAGGAGCATATGGCCGCTGCCGCCGACGAAATGCTCGCCTCGATGGGAAGCAGCCGCGACGAGGTCGACCGCCTCTGCTGTCATCCCGGCGGAGTGAAGGTGATCGACGCAATAGAAACCGCGCTCGAGCTTCCGCAAGGCGAGCTCAACCTCGAGCGCGAGGTGCTCAACGACTACGGCAACATGAGCGCTCCGACGGTGCTGTTCGTGCTCGACCGGCTGATCCAGCGCGGACTCCCGGAAAACGTTATGCTGACAGCGTTCGGGCCGGGCTTCACCTGTGCGGGACTGCTATTGGAAGCGCCATGACCTGGGCAATCGCAATCCTCGCTTACGTTACGATCGAGCGGCTGGCAGAGCTGCTGCTCGCCCGGGCAAACACCAGGCGGCTTCTTGCCAAAGGCGCGCGTGAGCATGGCGCCCGCCACTACCCGCTGATCGTCGGCCTCCATCTCCTGTGGCTGGTCACGCTGTGGGTCCTCGCGCCGGGGCGCGGCATCGACCCCTTCTGGCTTGCGATGTACGTGGCCCTGCAGGCGGCGCGGATCTGGGTCATCGCCACGCTCGGCCCGAGCTGGACGACCCGGATCATCGTCCACCCCGACCAGCCGCTGGTTCGGGAGGGGCCGTACCGTTTCGTCGCTCACCCCAATTACTGGGTCGTGATCGGTGAAATCGCGGTGCTCCCGCTCGTCTTCGGGCTTCCGTGGGTGGCGCTTGTCTTCACCATCCTCAACGCCGCCGTCCTCGCCATCCGGATCCGCGAGGAGAACCGCGCGCTGGGTCGCTGAACCGCTTGCGCGTCGTCCTCGACAAGCCTATATCGCCGCTCACTCCTCGACATCGTAATTGATGCTGAGGCTGGGGCCACCCTCGGCTCCGGTCCCGAGAGGCATTTGGTTTCAAGCAGGACAGCGATGGCTGACATTGCGGCACTGACACGGTTGATCGAGCCCGAGCTCAAGAGCCTCGGCTTCGATCTGGTGCGCGTGGCGATGATCGGCGGCACGTCCGACCCGACGCTGCAGGTGATGGCCGAGCGGCCCGACACCCGCCAGTTGGTCCTGAGCGACTGCGAAACAATCTCGCGCCGGCTGTCCGAGCTGCTCGACGAGAAGGACCCGATCGAAGGCTCGTACCGGCTGGAGGTCAGCTCGCCCGGGATCGACCGGCCGCTGACCCGGCTCAGGGATTATGACGACTGGTCCGGCCACGAGGCGCGCATCACACTCGCCGAGCCGCAGGGCGGGCGAAAGCAGTTTTCGGGGACCTTGCGCGGCACCGGCGAAGGTTCTGTGGTCCACGTCCTCGGCAAGGACGGCAAGGACTATGTCGTGCCGTTCGCCTCCATTGCGTCGGCCAAGCTCCTGCTTACCGACGATCTCATCGAATCCACCAAACCGCTCAGCACCGAAGGGGCGGACCTGATCAAGACGGAAGGTTAAGACCCATGGCTACCGCAGCACCAGCGGCACCGACTGCAAACAAGGCCGAACTGCTCGCCATCGCCGATGCAGTCGCTCGCGAGAAGCTGATCGACAAAGGCATCGTCATCGAGGCGATGGAGGACGCGATCCAGCGCGCGGCTCGAGCCCGCTACGGCGCCGAGAACGACATCCGCGCGAAGCTCGACCCCGAAACCGGCGACCTTCGCCTGTGGCGGGTGCTCGAAGTCGTCGAGGAGCCCGAGGATCATTTCAAGCAGGTCGACCTCAAGGGCGCGCAGAAGCTCCAGAAGGGTGCCAAGCTCGGCGACTTCATCGTCGACCCGCTGCCGCCGATCGAGTTCGGCCGAATCGCCGCCCAGGCCGCCAAGCAGGTGATCTTCCAGAAGGTCCGCGACGCCGAGCGCGAGCGCCAGTTCGAGGAGTTCAAGGATCGCGCCGGCGAGATCATCACCGGAGTCGTCAAGCGGGTCGAGTTCGGCCACGTCGTCGTCGACCTCGGCCGCGCCGAGGGAGTGATCCGCCGCGACCAGCAGATCCCGCGCGAGATGGTCCGCGTCGGCGACCGGATCCGCTCGCTGATCCTCCGAGTCAGCCGCGAAGCGCGAGGTCCGCAGATCTTCCTGTCGCGCGCCCATCCCGACTTCATGAAGAAGCTGTTCGCCCAGGAAGTGCCCGAGATTTACGACGGGATCATCGAGATCAAGGCCGCCGCCCGCGACCCCGGCAGTCGCGCCAAGATCGGCGTGATCAGCCACGACAGCTCGATCGACCCGGTCGGCGCCTGCGTCGGAATGAAGGGTAGCCGCGTGCAGGCCGTCGTCCAGGAGCTCCAGGGCGAGAAGATCGACATCATCCCCTGGTCCGAGGATCTGGCGACCTTCGTCGTCAATGCGCTCCAGCCGGCGACCGTCAGCCGGGTCGTCATCGACGAGGAGGAAAGCCGCATCGAAGTCGTCGTCCCCGATGACCAGCTCAGCCTGGCGATCGGCCGTCGGGGCCAGAACGTCCGGCTCGCAAGCCAGCTCAGCAACTCGCAGATCGACATCCTCACCGAGGCCGACGCGAGCGAGAAGCGCCAGCGCGAGTTCGTCGAGCGATCGACGATGTTCCAGGAGGAGCTCGACGTCGACGAGACCCTCGCCCAGCTGCTCGTCGCCGAAGGCTTCACCGCTCTCGAGGAAGTCGCCTACGTGCCGCAGGAAGAGATCAGCTCGATCGAGGGCCTCGACGACGACATCGCGACCGAGCTTCAGAGCCGTGCCGGCGAAGCGCTCGAGCGCCGCGAGGCCGCTGCCCGCGAGGAGCGCCGCAAGCTCGGGGTCGAGGATTCGCTCGCCGAAATGCCGCACCTGACGGAGCAGATGCTCGTCACGCTCGGCAAGGCGGGAATCAAGACGCTCGACGATCTCGCCGACCTTGCTACCGACGAGCTGGTGCAGAAGCGCCGGGTCGAGCCGCGCCGCCGCTCCGATGCCCCGGTCCGCAACGAGGACAAAGGCGGGATCCTCGCCGATTTCGGCCTCAGCGAGGAGCAGGGCAACGAGATCATCATGGCCGCCCGCGCGCACTGGTTCGAGGACGAGACCGACAGCGCCGACAAGCCCGAGGAGGCCGCCGATGCGGAACCCTCCAAATGATCCGGCCAAGGTAGCTGAACGCACCTGCGTCCTGACCCGGCGCAAAGGCACGCGCGACAAGCTGATCCGGCTCGCGCTCGGTCCTGACGGAAGCGTCGCTCCGGACGTCCGCGCCCGTGCGCCGGGCCGAGGCGCCTGGATTTCGGTGGGAAAGGCGCAGCTCGCCGAAGCAGTCGCCAACGGCAGGCTGAAGGGCGCGCTCCAGCGCGCGTTCAAGACCGGGGCCCTCGAAGTCCCACCCGACCTCGCCGATCGAACCGCTGATGCCCTCCGCCAGGCTGTCCTCGACCGCCTCGGGATGGAAGCGCGCTCGGGCAACCTGGCCAACGGCTCCGATCGCGTCGAAACTGCGGCCCGCGCCGGCAAGGTTCACTTGCTGGTCCACGCCGCCGACGCTGGCGAAGACGGGCGCAAGAAGCTCGACCAGGCCTGGCGGGTCGGCGGAGGCCAGCCCCGGGGGGTGATAATCCCGGTCGACCGCACTATCTTGTCATTAGCCTTGGGGCGGGAAAATGTGGTACATCTCGCCTTGATCGAACCCGCTGCCGCGGCGCGCGTAAGCCAAGCGCTCGCCCGGTGGCGCGAATTCATTGACCCCGATGCCGGCCTGGAAGGCGGCGATCCCGCCTCCGGAATCGGCTCGGCTGAAGAAGTTGAAGGAACAGAATGAACGACCAGACCGACAAACCGAAGCTTGGAGCGCGAGCTCCGCTCGGGATCAAGCGCACGGTCGAAACCGGCAAGGTGAAGCAAAGCTTCAGCCATGGCCGGTCGAACACGGTCGTCGTCGAGGTCAAGAAGCGCCGGATCCTCGGCAAGCCCGGGGAAACCCCCGAGCCGCCGAAGACTCCCGAGCCGGAGGCCGAAGCGCCCAAGGTCGAAGCGAAGAAGCCGGCGCCCAAGGCGCCCCCGGCTCGCCCTGCCCGCTCGGCGCCCATCGACGAGATGGCCAAGCGCAAGGAAATGCAGGAGCGCCTGCTTCGCGAAGCCGAAGAGGACCGGCTCCGGCAGTCCGAGGAAGCGCGCCGCCGCGAAGAGCAGGCCAAGGTCGAGCAGACCGAGGACGAGCGCCGCCGCGCCGACGAAAACCGAAAGGCCGAAGAGGCGGCCGCCGAAGAAGCGCGCCGCCAGGCCGAGGAAGAGGCTCAAGCGGCCGCAGAGGCGGCTTCGCAGGCGGCCGCGGCCGAGCCCGCGGCAGAGGAAGAGGACGGCCGCGCTCCCCGCCGCCACGGCGCCGCGCCTGCGGCAAAGCGCCCCGAACCGGCCCGCCCGTCACGCGGGCGCGAAGAGCATCGCCACCGCGGCAAGCTCACCGTCAGCCGAGCCCTCGCCGGCGAGGACGACAGTCGCGCCCGCTCGCTTGCCGCGCTCCGCCGCGCCCGCGAAAAGGAAAAGCGAGCCCATCAGGAGTCCGGGCCCGCCCAGAAGCAGGTCCGGGATGTCGTCGTTCCCGAAGCGATCACCGTTCAGGAGCTCGCCAACCGGATGGCCGAGCGAGGAGCCGACCTCGTCAAGGCGCTCTTCAAGATGGGCATGCCGGTCACTCTGACCCAGACGATCGATCAGGACACCGCCGAGCTTCTCGTCACCGAGTTCGGGCATAACATCAAGCGCGTCAGCGAGGCCGACATCGAGCTTGGCATCGGCGGCGAAGAAGATGCGCCCGAGACCCTCAAGCCGCGACCGGCGGTGGTCACGATCATGGGCCATGTCGACCACGGCAAGACCTCGCTTCTCGACGCGATCCGCGGCGCCGACGTCGTTTCCGGCGAGGCTGGCGGAATCACCCAGCATATCGGCGCCTACCAGGTGACCCTGCCCGACAAGTCGAAGATCAGCTTCCTCGACACTCCGGGCCACGAGGCGTTCACGGAAATGCGTGCCCGCGGCGCCAACGTCACGGATATCGTCATCCTCGTTGTCGCTGCCGATGACGGGCTGAAACCGCAGACGATCGAAGCGATCAACCACACCAAGGCCGCGGGCGTGCCGATGATCGTCGCGATCAACAAGATCGACAAGCCGGAGGCCAAGCCACAGAAGGTGCGCGAGGAGCTTCTCCAGCACGAGGTAATCGTCGAGCAGATGGGGGGCGACGTGCAGGACGTCGAAGTCTCCGCGGTCCAGAAGACCAACCTCGACAAGCTTCTCGAGGCGATCCAGCTGCAGTCAGAAATCCTCGAGCTCAAGGCCAATCCCGACCGGGCGGCCGAAGGCACGATCGTCGAGGCGAAGCTCGACAAGGGCCGCGGCCCGCTCGCAACCGTGCTCGTCCAGCGCGGCACCCTGCGCGTCGGCGACGTCTTCGTCGCGGGCGCATCGAGCGGCAAGGTCCGTGCCCTCGTCGACGACAAGGGCCGCCAGGTGAAGGAAGCCGGGCCGTCCGTCCCGGTCGAGGTCCTCGGCCTGTCGGCGGTGCCGTCGGCGGGCGATCCGTTCACGGTCGTCGAAAACGAGGCTCGCGCCCGCGAGGTCGCGACCTACCGCCAGGGCGTTCTCGACAGGAAGCGCACGACCGCTGCCCCGGTCAGCCTCGAGAATATGTTCGCAAGCCACGCCTCGACGACCAAGGAGCTTCCGCTCGTCATCAAGGCGGACGTCCACGGCTCGCTCGAGGCGATCGTCCATGCCCTCAACCGGCTTTCCACCGACGAGATCAAGGTCCGGGTGCTTCACTCGGGCGTTGGCGCGATCACCGAAAGCGACGTTACGCTGGCGGGCGCCAGCGGAGCGCCAATCATCGGATTCAATGTCCGGCCGAACGCCAAGGCCCGCGAGGTTGCCCAGCGCAACAAAGTCGAGTTCCGCTACTACGACGTCATCTACCATCTCACCGACTGGGTGAAGGGCGCGATGGCCGGCGAGCTCGGCCCCGAGATTATCGAGACGGTGGTCGGCCGTGCCGAGGTCCGCGAGGTGTTCCCGGCCGGCAAGAAGGACAAGGCGGCCGGCTTGCTTGTGCTGGAAGGCATCATCCGCAAGGGCCTCAACGCCCGCCTCACGCGCGAGGACGTCATCGTCTCGAAGACGACGATCTCGTCGCTCCGGCGGTTCAAGGACGACGTTTCCGAAGTCACGTCTGGCCAGGAGTGCGGTGTGCTGCTTGCCGACACCAACGACATCAAACCGGGTGACAGCCTCGAGGTGTTCGAGGTCGAGGAGCGGGCGAGAACTCTGTAACTTTAGCCCTCTCCCTCGATGGGAGAGGGTTGGGTGAGGGTGAGGTCAATGAAGCAAGCCGCCTTTTCCGGATACATCACCCCACCCCACCCCCTCCCCATCAAGGGGAGGGACTGAGCCCATGCGCCGCACCGAAACCCCCGAAGGCCGCAGCGTCCGTCTGCTCCGTGTCGGCGAGCAGGTGCGCCACGTGCTGAGCGAACTGCTCCAGCGCGGCGACGTCCACGATCAAACGCTGCAGAGCCACCTTGTCAGCATCACC
>DATAKH010000223.1:0-3383 GCA_036261735.1 Sphingomicrobium sp. | reverse complement strand
TGGACGGGGTGCCAGCTCGGCGGACGACCGTCACGATCGAACGGCCGAAGACGATCCTGACCCGCAACTCGTCGCCGGACATCGGTTTCGATCGCTCGGTAAATCCCTATCGCGGATGCGAGCATGGCTGCATCTACTGCTTCGCCAGGCCGACCCACGCTTATCACGATTTGTCGCCCGGCGTGGATTTCGAGTCACGGCTTTTCGTCAAGCCGGACGCGGCCGCACTTCTTCACCAGGCGCTGGCCAGGCCGGGCTACCAGTGCGCCCCGATCGCCCTCGGGACCAACACCGATCCCTACCAGCCGATCGAGGAACGCTGGAAGATCACCCGCTCGGTCATCGAGCTGCTACTCGAATGCAGGCACCCTTTCACCATCACGACCAAATCGGACCGGGTGTTGCGCGACCTCGATATATTGAAGCCGGCGGCGGCGCTGGGAATCGCGTCCGTGGCCTTGTCGGTCACCTCGCTCGACCCGAAGCTGAGCCGGATTCTCGAGCCGAGGGCGCCAGCCGGGCGCAAGCGGGTGGAAGCCATCAGGCGCCTAAACGCGGAGGGTGTGCCGTGCCATGTCGCGATTGCCCCGGTTATCCCGCAAATCACCGACCACGAGCTCGAGAGCATCGTCGAAGCCGCGGTTGCGGCCGGCGCACGGGGCGGGTTCTTCCTACCTGTCCGTCTGCCCCACGAAGTGGCGCCCTTGTTCCGGGACTGGCTGAAGCAGCATTTCCCCGACCGGGCCGGCAAGGTCATGTCGGTCATCCGGCAGATGCGAGGCGGGCGCGACAACGATCCAAATTTCTTCAGTCGAATGCGCGGGAAGGGTCCCTGGGCCGACCTTCTCAAGACTCGGTTCGAGATTGCCGTGAAGAAACATGGGCTTCGACAAGCCAGGTTCGCTCTTCGCCGCGACCTGTTTGAGCCTCCGCAGGGCGACCAGCTGCGGCTGCTGTAACATTTTTCGACCGACGGTCGTGACAGCGGGCGAAGTTGTTCGCTAGGCGCTGTGGAATGCACCGCTCGATCATTCTTACCCTAGCGCTTGCTTTCGCAGCGCCAGTCGCCGCCCAAAGTGTCCCCCAACAGGTAAAGCAGCTCCGTGACTCTGCTCTCCACGACAATTACGCCTGGGACATTACCGAAGGGCTGACGACGGAAGTCGGCCAGCGCCTGGCAGGCACCGCGGCCGAAGCGCGTGCACGAGCCTGGTCGGTCGCAAAGCTGAAATCGATGGGCTTCTCGAACGTGCGCGTCGAGAGCTTCGACCTTCCAATCTGGACTCGGGGCGCGGAGAGCGCGGAAATCCTCTCGCCATTCCCCCAGCGCCTGGTGGTCGCGGCGCTTGGTAACAGCGCTTCGACTGGCCCGAAGGGCATCACCGCCCAGGTTGTCGGCTTCGACACGCTTGCCGAGCTGGAGGCGGCGCCCGATTCCGCGGTTCGAGGTAAGATCGTTTTCGTCAGCCATGCCATGCCACGGACCCAGAACGGCGCCGGCTACGGATATTTCGGGGGGCCGCGGCGCCAGGGGCCGAGCGTTGCCAGCCGCAAGGGAGCGGTCGCAATCGTGATCCGCTCGATCGGCACCGACTACCATCGCAACCCGCACACCGGAGTGATGAGCTTCGCCGACGGCGTAAAGCCGATCCCCGCCGGTGCACTGCCGCTTCCCGACGCCGAGCAGTTGCAGCGGATCTTGAAGCGCGGTCGTCCAGTAACGATGCACCTGACTCTGGTTTCGCAATCGGGCCGCGGACAGTCGGGCAACGTCATCGCGGAAGTGCCGGGGCGCGACCCCAGCCTGCCGCCGGTCCTTGTCGGCGGGCATCTCGACAGCTGGGACCAGGGTACCGGCGCGATCGACGATGCTGCCGGAGTCGCGATCGCGGCCGCTGCCGCCAAACGGATCATGGATGCCGGATCGCCGCTGCGGACGATCCGGATCGTCTGGTTCGGGGCGGAGGAAACCGGCCTGTTCGGCGGGCTCGATTACCAGCGCGCTCACCCGGAGCCGCATTACGCCGTCGTCGAGAGCGATTTCGGCGCCGGACGCATCTGGCAGGTCAACAGCAAGCTCGGAACAGAGCGCGCGGCCGAAGCGAGAATGCTCCAGCTGGCGCTGGCACCGCTCGGAATCGTTCCCGGCCGCCTCGACCAGGCCGAAGGGTCGGACATCGGCCCGATGATCGAGGCGGGCGTACCCGCTGTCGGCCTGAGCCAGGACGGCACCTATTATTTCGATTACCATCACACGCCCGACGACACGCTCGACAAAGTCGATCCGGAAGACCTTCGCCAGAATGTCGCCGCGTGGACTGCAATGCTGGCAGTGCTCGCCGGCCCGATCGAGCCGGAGCCGCAACGGCGTCAGGCGCGTTGACCTTCAAAACAGGAGGACCCGGATGCGCATTTTCCTTTTCACCCCTCTGCTGCTGCTTGGCGGCTGCAACGTCTCGACCGATTCGGCCAACGAACAAATGACGGTGCAGTACAATCAGGACGCTGCAGAGGAGGCTTTGTCGGATGCCGGCAACACCGCCGAGGATATCGGCGAGGCAATCGGCAATGAAGTCGACGAAACCGCGGCGAAGGTCGACAACAGCGGAATTGTCGCGGACGACGGCTCGGACACCGCCTCTAACGAAGCGTCGAACCAGCAATAAGCGGGTTGGTCGGGGAGACAGGATTCGAACCTGCGACCCTCTGCTCCCAAAGCAGATGCGCTACCAGGCTGCGCCACTCCCCGACACTCGTTGGCGTGACCATTCCTTAGTAACATGCCCACGGCATGTCAGCCGGAATGGTGGGCCCGGAGGGATTCGAACCCCCAACCTAGCCGTTATGAGCGGCCGGCTCTACCGTTGAGCTACAGGCCCCACCGCGCGGAGGCCGAGATAGACGCGGCGGCGGCCGCCGCCAAGTCAGGTGCGGTGGAAGAGCAGGGTTATGCAGCGTTCGCAGGTGATGATGTCGGCGCCCGCGGTCTGCGCCAGGCCGCGGGCGAGCCGAAGCGGAAACTCCGGCGACATGGCGTCGCTCGCGGTTCCGAACAGATCGTCGTCCCGAAGGTCAAAAAGCGCCCGCGGGCGAGTGATGGAAACGGTGCAATGGTCGCGCCCCTGGTCGACCGAGAGGCGCAAGTGCTCGCCCGGTGACGCGCGTGCGATGACAGCGCTGCACATGCGCAGTACCAGGCGCTCGGCAACTTCGGCCTGAACGGCGGCGGTAAGGTCCGTCGTCGTCCTCGAACCGTCGATCTGAACATCGCGGGTTGCGGCGATTTCCCGGATTGCACCGGCGAGCCGCTCGACGAGCTCGCCGATGTCGGTTTGCGCATTTGCGGCACTTTCCGGCGAGTGGATCCGGGCGGCGAAGTCGAG
>DATAKH010000222.1:0-15773 GCA_036261735.1 Sphingomicrobium sp. | reverse complement strand
GGCGGCCTGGTCAAGGCCTCGTCGCTGGTCGGCCTCACGGCCGCGGACCTTCGCGCCTTCCTCGCGTCGCGGCGGAACAGTGGACTTGGAGCGGCTTCGGCCGCCCGCGAGCTATCGGGGGTCCGCGCATTCCTCAACTATGCCGCCGAGGAACAGGGGCGCGTGCCGCAAGTGCCGCGCACTCGCGCTCCGCGGCGGCCGAAGACCCTGCCAAGGCCGGCTTCGCCCGAGGATGCAGTCGCTCTCGCCGAGGACGCGGGCGCCTTCGCGTCCGAGCCGTGGATGGGCGCGCGCGACCTTGCCATCCTGCTGCTCCTCTACGGGGCGGGACTTCGAATTGCCGAGGCGCTGTCTCTGACGGCGCGCGATCTGCCGATGGGCGAGACGATCCGGGTGACCGGCAAGAGATCGAAAACCCGGGTCGTGCCCGTCGTCAAAGCAGTTCGCGAGGCGATCGGCGACTATGTGGGTCAGTGCCCCTATCCGATTGCCGACGACACCCCATTGTTCCTCGGTGCGAGGGGAGGGCCGCTGAATGCCGACCTCGTCCGGCGCGCCGTTCGGGCGGCGAGGGTGCGGCTGGGCCTGCCTGACACGCTCACTCCGCATGCGCTTCGGCACAGCTTCGCAACCCATCTGCTTGCTCGCGGCGCCGACCTGCGCTCGCTTCAGGAACTGCTCGGTCACGCAAGCCTGTCGTCGACCCAGATCTATACGAAGGTCGACGCGGCGCATTTGCTCGACGTCTATCGCCACGCGCACCCGCGGGCGTGATGATCATGCTCGGCTGTCCCCCGGACAGCCTGCGCGTGATTATTTGCCGCGGCGGGCCCCCAAGTGGGGAAGCGGAGCCGCGCCGCAGCCCCGTGTCCGTGGATGACCGCAGGTAAACCAAGCCGATAGATTGTGTCCGCAATGGACCAGTCAGGCCGCCTTGTGGGTCGCCAGCCGCCACAAATAGAGGAGCAGGATCAGCACGAGGACGGTGTTGGCGACTGGAGCAAGAAACTGGTCGACCTGCTCGAAATCCGACCGCAGCCGGAATCCGGCGCCGGCGAGCAGCGCCGTCCAGCCGAACGTTCCGAGGGTGGACGCGATGAGGAAACGGCGAAACCGCATCTTGAGAAGGCCCGCTGGGATCGACACCAGCGAACGGACGGTCGGGACTAGCCGCCCGACCAGCACGAACGCGGTTCCGTGGCGCTCCATCCACCCATGCGCGCGTTGGACCTCTGCCCAGTTCACGGTCAGCCATTTGCCGTGCCGGTCGATGATGGGCTTGAGCCGCTGTATCCCGAGCGCCCGGGCGGCGAGATACCAAAAGATGTTGCCGAGCATCGCGCCGGCGGTTCCCGACAGGATTGCCAGCGACAGCTGAAGCTCGCCCTTCGCCGCTGCGACTCCCGCAACCGGCATGATCACTTCCGACGGTATCGGCGGGAATACGGTTTCCAGGAACATCAGGAAGCCGACGCCGAGATAGCCCGATTGCTCGATCAGGCGGACGACCCAATCGTTCATGTGCGCGCCGCCAGGCGCCGCTCGATCGCTTCCCAGATGAGCGCCGGCGTGTCGGTCCCGTTCAACTCGTCGATCGCGACGATCCCCGTTGGGGAGGTAACGTTTATCTCGGTCAGCCATTTGCCGCCGATCACATCGATTCCGACGAACAGCAGGCCGCGCGCCTTCAGCTCAGGTGCGAGCGCGGCGCAGATTTCCTCTTCGCGGTGGGTGAGCTCGGTTTTCGCTGCCTTGCCGCCCACCGCGAGGTTGGAGCGGATTTCGCCCGCGCCAGGGACCCGGTTGACGGCGCCCGCCACCTCGCCGTCGATGAGCACTATCCGTTTGTCCCCCTGTGCGATCTCGGGAAGGAATTTCTGGACGACGTGCGGTTCGCGGTAAGTGCGGTTGAACAGCTCCATCAGCGAAGCGAGGTTGCGGCCGTCGCCGGCGATCCGGAACACCGACCCGCCGGCGAATCCGTGAAGCGGCTTGATGACGATGTCGCCATGTTCGGCGAGGAACTTGCGGGTGAGGCCGAGCGAGCGGGTCACGACCGTCGGCGGCATGAAGTGCGGGAAATCGAGCACCCACACTTTCTCGGGCGCGTTGCGGACGCTTGCCGGGTCGTTGACTACCAGAGTCTCGCCCTGGATCCGCTCCAGCAGGTGCGTGGCGGTGATATAGCCGAGATCGAACGGCGGGTCCTGGCGCATCAGGACCACGTCGACATCCTTGCCGAGGTCGAGGATGCGCGGATCGCCGAAGCTGTAGTGGTCGCCGGCGACGCGCTGGACGGTGACGGGATGGCCCATCGTCCACAGCCTTCCGTCAGCCCAGCTCAGCTCCTCGGGCGCATACCAGTAGAGCTGGTGCCCGAGATCCTGCGCCTTCAGCATCAGCGCGAAGGTCGAATCCCCAGCGATGTTGATCCGCTCGAGCGGGTCCATCTGAACGGCGACGCGAAGGGTCATGCCGGCGCGCCTATCACCCTTGCCAGACGTCGGGAAGGTGGCGCGGAATGCGTCCAGGCACCACGAATAGGGCGTCCACGCGAACGTCGTCGCCGTCCCGCATAAATCGCGGGGCAAGGCGTTCGGCAGCGACCGCGACCCGGCGCAGGCGGTAGCGGTCGAGGGAAAAGGCGGCGGCCTGCTCGCTGCTTCGGGCCTTCACCTCGACGAATGCGAGCGTCCGCCCGCGCCGAGCGACGATGTCCACCTCGCCGCCTGGAACGCGTGCCCGTCGGGCAAGGATTCGCCAGCCCTTGAGCCGAAGGAACCAGCAGGCCAGCGTCTCCGCGCCGCGTCCGCGCCTTTCCGCGCGCTGCCGATTCATTTGCGCGACAGCTCGAGCGCCCGCGCATAGGCGCGCTTGCGCGGTATCTTCAGCTCCTCGGCGACCTTTGCAGCGGCGCGTGAAACCGAGAATTTCGCCAATGTCGCTTCAAGCATCCGGTCCAGGTCGGCATCGCTAACCTCGTCCGCTTCGAGCGGCGGTGAGACGACGAGGACGATCTCGCCTTTGGGAGTTTCGCTGGAATAGCGTTCGGCAAGCTCGGCCAGCGTTCCCGTCACGCATTCCTCGTGAAGTTTGGTGATCTCCCGCGCGACTGCGGCCTCGCGCGGCCCGAGCTGCTCCGCAAGCGCCTTCAGCGTGTCGCCAAGCCTCGGGCCGCTTTCATAGAGCACGAGCGTCGCTCGGACCCCCGCGACTTCCGCGATCGCGTCGGCGCGCGCCTTTGGTTTCGCCGGAAGGAAGCCGAGGAACAGAAAGCGGTCGGTCGGCAGCCCCGCAACCGTCAATCCGGCGATCGCAGCGCAGGGGCCGGGAACGGTCCGAACATCGGCTCCGGCATCGCGCGCCGCCCGGACCAGCTTGTAGCCCGGGTCGGAGACGAGCGGCGTTCCGGCGTCGCTCACAAGCGCGACGGCGTCGGTCCCCAGCCGTGCGACGAACCCAGCCCGATCCTTATCGGTCGAATGGTCGTCATAGCGGCGGGCCGGCGCTGTCGAGCCGACATGCTTGAGCAGCTTGCCTGTCACTCGGGTGTCCTCGGCCAGCACGAGTGCGACCGAACGCAACACGTCCGCCGCGCGGGGGCTCAAGTCGCCCAGGTTCCCGATCGGCGTGGCGACGATATAGAGGCCGGGATCGAGCGGAGTTTGCATCCCCTACAGTCGCCGCCCCGGCCCGCGACTGCAAGCGCCGGCCAAACCCTTGAACAACTGCGCGAAAAGAGTCACTCTCCGCCAATCATCAGATGCAGAGGGGAGTCTCCTGATGATTGTACTTGCTGTGGCAGTCATGCTCGCGGGCGCAAGCGAGGCCGAAACCCGTCACAATTTCTCCGAATGCCTGAACAGGGCGATGACCCAGGCCCAGGCCCAGAAAGTCGCTCCCGACGCCTTCATTGCCTTTGCCCAGACTGCTTGCGGCGCAACCGCGGCGCCGTTCGAGGAAGCGCTGGTGAAGACGAATGTCGGTCATGGAATGGCGCGCAAAGCCGCCCAGACCGACGCGGCTTCGCAGGTGACCGATTATTATTCGGAGCGGCTGGAGAATTACCGCTTCATGGTCGAGGCCGCGCCGACCCAGGCCGCGCCGACCCAGCCCGCGCCGACCCAGGCCGCGGCCAAGGCCGACTAGGCGGCAAGCTCGGCGAGAAGGCGGTCGAGGACGAGGCGGCCGCTCGCAGTCGCGGCGATTCGATCGCCCGAACGGTTGAGATGTCCGCTTTCAACGAGCCGATCGGCCTGCCTTAGGTCGATCACCGGAACTCCAAAGCGGCGTTCGATCGATTCGACGTGCAAACCCTCGCCCAGCCGCAGCCCCATCACGAGCGCCTCGTCCGCCGCCTCGCGCGATGTTAGCCGCGCTTCTTCGGAAATTCCGTGGCCGTTGCGGCGAAGCGCGGACAGGAAATTCTCGGGCTTCCTGTGGCGAACCGTCCGGGCGCCGAGACGGCGGCCGTGGGCCCCTGGACCGACACCGGAATAGTCGCCGTATCGCCAGTAAGTCAGGTTGTGGCGGCTCTCCGCGTTGGGGGCGGCGTGGTTGCTGATCTCATAAGCGGGGAGGCCGGCCGCGGACGTCATGGCGTCGGTAAGCTCGTAAAGCGCCGCGGCGGAATCGGCATCCAGAGGCTCGAACTCGCCCCGCGCGGCCATGCTTGCGAAGCGCGTGCCGGGCTCGATCGTCAGCTGGTAGAGCGAGAGGTGCGTGGTTCCCAGCGACAGCGCCCGGTCGAGGGATCGCGCCCAGCGCTCCTCGGTGTCGCCGGGAAGAGCATAGATGAGGTCGAAGCTTACCCGCTGGAAATGCCTCTGCGCGGTTTCGAGCGCGGCCATGCCTTCGCTGGCCGAATGGGCGCGGCCGAGGAAGCGGAGCGAGTCATCGTCGAAACTCTGCAGCCCCAGCGACAGGCGATTGACTCCGGCGGCGCCAAGCTCGGCGAAGCGCTCCGCTTCCACCGAATTGGGATTGGCTTCGAGCGTCACCTCGATGTCGCCGGTCGCGGCCCAGTGAGTCCGCGCCGCCTCAATGAGCGCCGCGACCGTTGCCGGCTCCATCAGCGACGGAGTCCCGCCGCCGAAGAAGATAGACGTTAGCCTTCGTCCGGGAAGCAGCCGCGCCTCATGCGCCAAATCGGCAAGCAGCGCCTCGCGCCATTGCTCATGGTCGATCGTATCGCGGACGTGGCTGTTGAAGTCGCAATAGGGACATTTTGACACGCAGAACGGCCAGTGGATGTAGAGGGCGAGGTCTTCCACTCCCGCTGGCGGGAGGTGAGTATTCATCCCTTCAATGCCCTCACCAGTTTCCTGAACGCATCCGCCCGGTGGCTGATTTTGTGCTTCTGCTCCGGGTCCATCTCGCCGAACGTCGCTTCTTGGCCGGCGGGCACGAACATCGGGTCGTAGCCGAAGCCCTTGTCGCCTCGCGGCGGCCACACGAGCGTTCCGTCGACACGGCCCTCGAAGCTCTCCGTTTGGCCGTCATTGGGCCAGGCGAGCGAGAGGACGCAGGCGAAATGGGCGGCGGGCGCGGCGTCGGGCTCGGTCGCCTCGACTTCCTTCCACACTTTCTCCATCGCCCGCTTCCAGTCGCGCTTGCCTTCGGAATCCTCGGCCCAGCGGGCGGAGAAGATTCCCGGAAGGCCGTGGAGGGCATCGACGACCAGCCCGCTGTCGTCGGCGAGCGCGGTCAGGCCCGACAGGTCCGCGGCCTCACGTGCCTTCAAATCGGCATTGTCGGCGAAGGTGTTGCCGATCTCCTCCGGCTCCGGAAGGCCTAGCTCCTCGGCGCCGACGCAGTGGATTCCATGCGGCTCGATCAGCGCCGCGATCTCGCGGAGCTTGCCCGGATTGTGCGTGGCGATGACCAGCTTGCCGCCGATGTCCCTCATTTCGCGACCGCCTTCAGCTGTGCCTCGAAGATTTCGCCGCAACCGATCCGGGCGAGCCGGAGTAGCCGGAGCAATTGCTCTTCGTCGAAACATTCGCCTTCCGCGGTCAGTTGCGCCTCGACGATATTGCCGTCGCCGGTCAGGACGAAATTGGCGTCGCAGCCGGCATTGCTGTCTTCGTCATAATCGAGATCGAGAACCGGCGTTCCGTTGAACACGCCGCAGCTAACCGCCGCGACCTGATTCTCGATGGGGTCCTCCTTGACGGCTTTCGCCTCGATGAGCTTGTCGACCGCGATCCGAAGCGCAACCCAGGCGCCCGAAATGGCCGCCGTGCGGGTGCCGCCGTCGGCCTGGATGACGTCGCAGTCGAGCGTGATCTGGCGCTCGCCGAGCTTGGAAAGATCGACCACGGCGCGAAGCGAGCGGCCGATCAGCCGCTGGATCTCCTGCGTGCGGCCGGACTGCTTGCCTTTGGCGGCCTCTCGGTTGCCGCGGGTGTGGGTGGCGCGCGGGAGCATCCCATATTCGGCGGTGACCCAGCCCTGGCCCTTGCCGCGAAGGAAGGGCGGGACCCGATCCTCGACCGACGCTGTGACCAGCACGCGCGTGTCGCCGAAGCTCACCAGCACCGACCCTTCCGCGTGGCGGGTGAAGTGCGGCTCGAACGTGATGTCACGCATCTGGTCTGGGGCGCGGCCGCTGGGGCGCATGAGGACTCCTGTCGCTTGTTTGGCCGCTCCCTAGACCGCTGAGCCCGCCAATCCTAGATGCAGGTCCATGACGCAGCCGATCAGCGAGTTGAGCGACCGGATGCGCGAGATTTTCGGGCTCGTGGTCGAGTCCTATCTCGAGCGCGGGACGCCGGTGGGATCGAAGGCGCTCGCCGGAAGCGTCAGCCTGTCGCCGGCCTCGATCCGCGGCGTGATGCAGGAGCTTGAGGAGCGCGGGCTGCTCACGCATCCGCACACGTCGGCCGGGCGAATGCCGACCGAGAGCGGGCTTCGCCTGTTCGTCGACGGGATCATGCAGGCCTCGGCGCCCGACCCGCGCGAGCGGGCGGAGATCGAGCGCCAGATCGGCCGCGACCAGCCGATCGAAGAGGCGCTTGCAGCGGCCTCGGCCGCACTCTCCGGCCTCTCGCAGGCGGCGGGCGTGGTGCTTGCTCCCAAGCAGGAGCTTCGGCTTCGCCAGCTCAGCCTGGTGCCGCTGTCGCCCGAGCGGGCGCTCGCGGTGCTGGTGGGCATGGACGGAAGCGTCGAGAACCGCGTCGTTTCAATCGAGCCGGGGACGAATCCCGACGCGCTGGTCGAGGTCGCGAATTTCATCACCGGGCGGCTTTCAGGAATGACCCTTGCCGAGGCGCAGGCGCGGCTCCGCGCCGAGATCCGTGAGCGGCGCGAGGCGCTCGACGTCGCCGCTGCCGAGCTGGTCGCGTCCGGGCTCGCGGCCTGGAGCGAGGACCATGCCCGCCGCCCGGTGCTGATCGTCCGCGGGCAGGCGAACCTCATCGACGAGGAAGCGGCCGCCGACCTCGACCGGGTGCGCAGGCTGCTCGACGAGCTCGAGGACCGGCAGGACATCGCCCGGCTCCTTGAAAGCGCGCGCGACGCGCCCGGCTGCCGGATCTTCATCGGCAGCGAGAACCGGATGTTCGCTTTGTCCGGCTCATCGGTCATTGCCGCCCCCTATCGGGGGAGCCATGGCGAGGTGGTCGGCGTTGTCGGAGTAATCGGCCCCACTCGGTTGAACTATGCGCGGGTGGTGCCCATGGTGGATTTCACCGCCAAGGCGCTTACGAGATTGATCGGATGATGCAGGACGAAAAACACGAAGAAGAAGAGCTTCACGAAGAGGCCGAAGAAATCCGCAAGGAAACGGCGGATCATTCACCCGAGCTTGCCGAGCACGACCGGCTGACGGAGCTGGAGAAGGCGCTCGAGGAAGCCAACAGCAAGGCGCTTTACGCGGCCGCGGAGGTTCAGAACGTCCGCCGCCGGCTGGAGGCGGAAAAGGGGCAGGCGGCGACTTACGCAGCCGCGACCTTCGCCCGCGACATGCTTGCGATCAAGGACCATCTCGATCGGGCCCTCGCGGCGGTTAACGACGAGCTTCGGGGAGACAAGGTCGCCAGCAATTTCCTCGCCGGAATCGAATCGACCCGCCGCGAGCTCGATGCGGTGTTCGCCCGCAACGGCGTCGAGCGGATCGAAGCGCTTGGCGCAACGCTCGACCCGCACAAGCACCAGGCCATGATGGAAATCCCCTCCGAAGATGCGGAGCCCGGAACAATCGTCGAGGAAATGCAGCCCGGCTACATGCTCAAGGATCGGCTGCTGAGACCGGCGCTGGTCGGAGTCGCCAAGAAGCCGGATTAGTGCACTTCGCGCTTCTGGGACTCGGCTTTGGTGGCGAGGCTGAATCGCGGTTCCGGCTTCACGGTTCCGAAAAGCCGTGCGGCCGCATGGCTACCGACTTCCGGCCCGTGCTTGAAGCCGTGCCCTGACCCGCCGCCGAGCAGGAGCACGTTTTCAAGCTTCGGGTGAAAGTCGATCAGGAAGTCTCCGTTCGAGCTGTTCTCGTACTGGCAGACCCGCGCCTCCGTCAGCGGCGCGCCTTTCAGCAGCGGGAACCGGCGATCACGGAATGTGATGATTTCCTTGAGCGCCGCCTCGGTCGGCTCCCGGCTTTGCGTGTCCGGATCGACAATGGCTCCGTGCGCGTCGTGGGCGAACTTTACGCCGCGGCTCTCCAGGTCCGGGAAGCCGTAGAAAATGTCGCCGCCGTTGAAGTCCGCCCAGCCGGGCATTGCCGCCGGCTGGAAGCGGCGGTCCCCGGCGGGTGGCGCGAAGAAGAAAACTTCCTGCCGGGTCGGTACGATCCTGCCCGCGAGCAAGTTTGGGAAGATCTTCGGTAACCACGGTCCGAGCGCGAACACGAATCGGTCGGCGCGGATGACGCGCCCGTGCCCGATTCGGATTGCTCCCAGCTCATCGGCCGCCTCGGGCCCGATCGGCTCGGCGGCGCCCTGCACATACTCGCCGCCCGCACGAACGAAGCGGTCGACAAGGGTAAGGACCGCGCGCCGAGCCATCAGCGCGCCGAATCCGGGCTCGAATATCCCGGCGGCTACTCCGTCGAAATCGATCATTGGGAACCGACTGGCCATTTGCGCGGCCGTCAGCTGCTCGCTCGGTAGCCCGAGCGCGCGGTGCGCGGCGATGCTGTCGTGAAGGTACGGCTCCTCGGTCGGGAAGAAGAACAGCACGCCCGCGGGGACCAGGATCGGGAGGCTGGAGACGTCGCTCAGCGCCTTCCACTGCGGAAGCGAGTCCATCGCCATGCGTGTGTAGATCGAGTCCTTGCCATAGGCGGCGCGGGTCATGCGCGATTCGCCGCCCGACGAGGCGCGCGCGTTCGCTGGCCCCCAAGCATCCACCAGCGTGACCTTGTGGCCGGCATTCAGCAGATGGTGAGCGGTCCAGGCGCCGAACACGCCGGCGCCGATGACGGCGACATGCTCACCGCGCCCCGCGACTTGTGCCCCGGCCGCTTTCGCCAAAACGGCAGCGCCGCCCGCCCCGACGAGGAGCGAGCGGCGCGTAAGCAGCGGTTGCCTCAAGTCTGGCTCAGCCGCGCTCGGGCGCTGGAGGGGGCGGTGGTGGCGGCGCCTGGACTACCGGACAGCTGTCCGTCGCCAGGACCGTCGTCCCGTCCGGGCAGCTTACGGTGGCCGGAGGCGCCGGCGCCGGTGCAGGCGCCACGACAACCGGAGGGGGCGCCACAACCGGCCGGGCGGCAAACCGATGCCGCAACGTCAGGCCGATGGTCCGCGGCTGTCCCACGTTCCAGCCGAGCCTTGCCCGTCCACCGCGCTCGCGGTCGAACGAGAGCAGCGGGTTCTCGTCGAACAGGTTGTTGACGTAAGCGACGACTTCCAGACCGCTGTCGAACCGCAGCCCTAGGGAGACGTTCACGAGGTCGTACTCGGGGAGCTTGAGGTTCAGCGTCGTCGCCTCGTCGCCCGTCATGCCGTTGAACGGAAGCCCATGCTCGAAGGTGCGCGGGTTGTTCTCCTGGTCGCCGGGCTGCGTGTAGCGGGCGCCGACATGCTGGTAGGACGCATTGACGTACCATTCGGAACGATCGTTGAACCGCTGCGTGTACGTCGCCGCCGCCGCAATCTGGAACTTCGGCACGGTCGGCAGGCGATTGCCGTCGCGAATTCCCGTGGCAGTGGCCAGGAGCGGATTGTCGATTGTGGAATCGAACTTTGCGTCGACGTAGCTGCCGGCGAGCGACAGATCGAGCCCGGGCATCGGGCTCGCAGCAAGCTCAGCTTCGATTCCGGTGGTGTGGGCCTTTGGAACGTTGAAGACGAGCCGCGAGGAGCAGCCGCCCGCATCGACGGTGACCTGGAGGTCCTTGATGTCGGTGTGGAAAACGGCCGTGTTGAAGGTGAAGCCGCGCTTCGAATATTTCACTCCGGCTTCGTAGTTCCACAGCGTTTCGTCGTCGTAGCTTTCCTGTGCGAACGGGCTGTAGAGATCCCAGTCCGCCTCGCTGCAGAGCGTTTCGTTCAACGGATCGTTGATGCCGCCGAGGCGGAAGCCCTTCGCCGCCTGGACGTTCACGCTGAGGTTGTCGTTCGGCTCCCAGGTGCCGATCACCCGGGGACTGAAGCCGTTCGACTTCGTTGTGTCACCCAGCGTCGTCACTCCGGGCGCGAAGAAACCACCGTTGATGAAGTCGCGGGTTTCTTTGAAGTCGTAGTAGCGGCCGCCCGCAGTCAGCTTGAACTGACCGAAATCGTAACTGGCTTCGCCGAACACGGCAGATTGCTTGATGTCGTACGGCAGGTCCGCATTGTAGGGGGAATCGAGCGGGAAGCCATTTGCGACATCGGCGGTGGTCACAGGGACGCCCGGCGACGCGCAGTCGTCGGGATCCGCGTCGCAAATGTCGACGAAGAACTGGTTGAGAAAGACGTCATAGCCTGGGGTCGGCAGGCGCTGGCGATAGAGACGATCGACATCGCTGTAGAAACCGCCGACGAGCCATTGCAGCGGGCCTTCCCCTGTCGAGGAGAGCCGGACTTCCTGGGTCCATTGCTTCAGCTTGGTCGTGTCGCGCAGGTTTGACGGCAGGTTCACGCCCGCATCGGGGAACCCGAGATCGACCGACACCGACCCGGTCAGCGCTGACGCGTCGCGGCTGACGAGGATGTCACGATTAATATAGCTGGTGATCGAAGTCAGCTCGACCGGGCCGAAATTGTAGCTTGCCGTAAGGTCGGCAATGGTCGTCTCATCGCGAAACGCCTCGCGCATCAGCAGATACTGCTGCCTCTCGTCATAGGTGTAGGGCGGGTCGGTGTAAGGGTTGGAGTAAAGGTTGAAGATCTCCTGCCGGTTGAAGCCATTCGCCTTCACCTTCTGGTAGACGATGCGCGGGGTGAGCTTGAGCTCCGCCACAGGCTCCCACAGAACCGACAATCGGCCGCCTACTCGCGAGCCGTCGTTGACGTTCTTTCCTCCGGCCGGGCCGAGCGCATCGATGAAGCCAGCGAAATGAGTCCCGTAGCCGACAATTCGGGCCGCCGCCGTGTCGCCGAGCGGAATGTTGACCGCGCCCTTGATGCCATAGCCGATGTCGCCCTCGTCGACGGTGTTGACGTTGGCTTCGACCACGCCCTCGGTGATTCCGAGCGCGGGCTGGTTCGTAATGTAGCGAAGGGTGCCGCCCACCGACCCGGAGCCGAACAGCGTGCCCTGCGGGCCGCGCAGCGTTTCGACACGGTTCAGGTCGAAGAGGTCGAGATCCGGCGTGAAGAGCGAAAGCGAGATCACCGACTCGTCGAGGTAGACACCGACCTGTTCCTTCACTCCGGGCTGATCGCGGACGATCTGTCCCGCGGAAACGCCGCGAACCGACACCTGGCTCTGTCCCGGACCGAGGTTCTGGACGGTGAGCCCCGCGACGTTGCGGGATATGTCCTCGAGAGTCTGGGCATTGGCGCGCTGGATGTCCGCCTCGGTCTGTGCATTCACCGAGAATGGAACGTCCTGGATCGTCGATGCGTGCTTCGTTGCGGTAACGATCACGATCTCGTCTTCTTGGGCCGGAAGCGACTGGTTGGCCTGCTGTGCGACCTGTTCCTCTTGCGTGGCGCCGACATCGCCCGTTTGCTGTGCCAGTGACGGTGTCGCCATTGCGGCAATCGCAGTGCCGACGAGAAGCTTTGTGGAAAGGCGCATGTGACGATCCCCTGTCATATTGCTTACTGGCGGGAATCTACGGAAAACTGCGACGTGACGATAGTGTAACGTTCGTCCCGCAGTGCGTTTACTGCCACGCCTGTTGCCCTCCAGACACAGCGCTTTCGCGCTCAAAACGGCAGAAGCGAACGGGGAGGAGCGGTGACCTTCGCGCCGCGTTCGGCAAGAAAGACATGCCGGACGATCTCCGCCTGCTGCTCGAGGCCGTAGCGGTCGAAGGGCCGGCCCGGGACCAGTTCATAGCGGTAGAGGCAGAAGGGGTGCCGCATCAGGGGCAGGTAGAATCGGCCGCGGGCCTGCGACTGCCACACGTGGGTCATTTCATGGATGAAGAAGCCCTGCATCGACAGCGGCTCTTTCGAGAAATCTTCCGACCAGCCGTCGCCGGCGGGGTGGAAATGAATGTTTCCGCGCGGCGCCATCGCCGCGTTCCTCGGGTGGAACGGCCACCATTTGCGACGGATGATCCGAACGCGCCCATAATCGACCGCATCGCCGAAGATGGAGCGCGCAAGGTCGATTTCACCGTCGGTGAGGGAGCGGGAACGGCTGTCATGCATTGCTGCAGGGAACGCGTTTAGCCTGCGCCTGTCGCACTTGCGAGCATCAATCCGCGCGGCTAGGGCATCGCAAAAGCAAAACGGAGGAAAGCCCCAATGAGCGACAGTGCCGACCGGGTGAAGAAAATCGTCGTCGAGCACCTTGGCGTCGAGCCCGACAAGGTGACGCCGGAAGCCAGCTTTATCGACGATCTCGGCGCCGACAGCCTCGACATTGTCGAGCTCGTCATGGCGTTCGAGGAAGAGTTCAACGTCGAGATTCCGGACGATGCTGCCGAGAAGATCACGACGGTGAAGGACGCGACCGACTATATCGACAAGAACCAGGGCTGACCCGGGAGCCTTTCCCGCCGCCCTGAACGCCGAATGCGGCGGCACGAACGGCTTCCCGAACCAAAGCGGGAGGCCGTTTGTTTGTGTAGCATTGACGGAGAACAATCATGCGCCGTGTCGTGGTGACAGGTCTGGGGCTGGTGACGCCGCTGGGTGGCGACGTCGAGACCAGCTGGCGCAACATAGTTGCCGGAAAGAGCGGCGCCGGGGCCATTACCAGGTTCGACGCAAGCGACCAGAAATGCCGAATCGCCTGCGAAGTGAAGCCGGCTGACCACGAATACGGGTTCGACGCAGGCAAGCGCGTCGACCACAAGACGCAGCGGCAGGTCGACCCCTTCATCATTTACGGAATCGACGCTGCCGGGCAGGCGATTGAGGACGCCGGCCTTTCCGAAATGGACGAGGCGATGCGGCTTCGTGCCGGAGTCTCGATCGGCTCGGGAATCGGCGGGCTTCCGGGTATCGAGAAGGAGAGCGTGAATCTTTTCGAGAACGGGCCGGGCCGAGTCAGCCCCCACTTCGTCCACGGCCGGCTGATCAACCTCATATCCGGCCAGGTTTCGATCAAATACGGGCTGATGGGCCCCAACCATGCGGTCGTCACCGCCTGCTCGACGGGTGCCCATTCGATCGGCGACGCGGCGCGGATGATCAAGGACGACGACGCCGACATCATGCTCGCTGGCGGCGCCGAAGCGACCATCTGCCCGATCGGGATCGCCGGCTTCGCCCAGGCGCGTGCCCTGTCGACCAATTTCAACGACCAGCCGGAAAAGGCGAGCCGCCCCTACGACAAGGACCGCGACGGTTTCGTCATGGGCGAGGGTGCCGGGGTCCTCGTCCTTGAGGAATATGAGCACGCCAAGGCGCGCGGCGCGAAGATCTACGCCGAGGTCGTCGGCTACGGCCTTTCCGGCGATGCCCACCATGTCACCGCCCCGCATCCCGAGGGCTCGGGCGCCTACCGGTCGATGGAGATGGCGCTGAGAAAGTCGGGGCTGCAGCCGTCGGACATCGATTATATCAACGCCCACGGCACCTCGACCCCGCTCGGTGACGAGCTCGAGCTCGGCGCAGTCCGCCGCCTGTTCGGCAACGCCATCGCCTCGCTGTCGATGAGCTCGACCAAGTCCGCGATCGGCCACCTGCTCGGCGGCGCCGGAGCGGTCGAAAGCATCTTCTGCATCCTTGCAATGCGCGACCAGGTCGTTCCGCCGACCCTGAACCTCGACAACCCGAGCGAGGGCACCGAAGGCGTCGACCTCGTCCCGCACAAGGCCAAGGAGCGTAAGGTGCGTGCAGTGCTGAACAACAGCTTCGGCTTCGGCGGCACCAATGCCTCGCTGATTATGAAAGCGGTGTGATCAAACGGCTTGCATGGCTCGCCGGCTTTGCGGTGGGCGGACTGGTTGTCGTGCTGTGGCTGTTGTGGTGGAGCCCGGGACCGAAGCCCGGGCCGCACACGATTATCGTCGCCGAAGGCTCGACCCTCGCGTCCGTAGCGAACGAACTCGAGACGCAGGGGGCTATCCCCGGCACTGCAACGACCTTTCGGGCGATTGCGAAACTGTTCGGCTCGAGTGATCCGGTTCAGGCGGGGGAGTTCGAGATTCCGAAGGGGATGAGCGCCTCGGGCATTCTCGACCTGCTGCAGCACGGAAGGCCGGTGCAGCGGCTGATCACCGTTACCGAGGGCATGCCAGCGATCATCGTCGAGGAGAAGCTCGCGGCCATTCCCCATCTCAGCGGGCCCTTGCCCGCCATCGAGGAAGGCTCGATCCTGCCGGATACCTACAATTACCAGCGCGGGGAGACCCGGGCAGCGCTATTGTCGCGAATGCAGGCGGCGATGGCGAAGGCGCTTGCCGCGCTCTGGCCGAAACGGACCGGCAAGTGCCCGGTGACCACGCCGCAAGAGGCGGTTACGCTCGCGTCCATCGTCGAGAAAGAGACTGGCAAACCTGCCGAGCGGCGAACGATCGCCGGGGTTTATTGCAACCGGCTGCGTATCGGAATGAAGCTCGATGCCGACCCGACCGTCATCTACCCGATCACCAAGGGCAAGCCGCTCGGGCGGCGAATCAAGCGCTCCGAACTGAACTCGGGCAATCCCTACAACACCTACCGCAACGCAGGCCTGCCGCCCGGCCCGATCGCCAATCCCGGCCGCGACAGCATCGCCGCCGTCCTCAACCCTGCCGAGACCGAAGCTCTCTACTTCGTCGCCGACGGGACCGGCGGTCACATCTTCGCCAAAACCCTTTCGGAGCAGCAGGCGAACGTGAAGCGTTGGTACGCCATTCGCCGAGCGAGAGGAGAGATGTGAGTAACAGGGGTATCGGGCGCGCCCGGATGTTCGTGGGCGGCTTCCTTCTCTTCGCAGCGGTGATCGTTTGGGGAACCGGGATCCTGACCAGTCCGCACGGCGAAACGGTTGCCCAGGGGACCGAGCACGTCCGCAGCGTCGTCGTTACCTATTTGCGCAACAGCGCGCTGGCGACCGTCTTCCTCGCAGCGGTGTCGGCTTTCCTGCTGTTCCCGGCTCGGCGCCCGCGAGCGCCGAGGCGCGACTGGGCGATCGGGCTGTTGATCGCGGTGCTTATCGCGACGAGCCTCTACCAGCTGCTCTGGCTGCAGACCGCCGTAGTCAGCTAGGCCGGAGGCGCCAGGGCTTCCGAGCGGACATAGCCG
>DATAKH010000122.1:0-1946 GCA_036261735.1 Sphingomicrobium sp. | reverse complement strand
GCCCGTGAGCCGCGCATCGCCCGCGCCGCCGTTGCGGCGGCCTTCGGCTGCTTGCTCAAGCGGGTTTCCGGAAACGGAAGACGAAGCGGTCGGTCTTGCCGCGGATCGCCGGATCAAACACGCCTAGCGCGTGGTCGTCGGCCGGATTGCGAAGCATGTCGCTCTCCGCCTCGAGGACGAAACCGGCGCGCTGGAAGTCGGCCTTCACAATGGCGGGATCGATCCGATGGTATTTCTCAACCGTCGCTCGGGGGTCGTCGTTAGGGCTGGCCACATGATCGATGATTCCGACGACTCCGCCCGGCCTCATCGCCGAGTAAAGCGCCTTCAGCCACGCATCCGGTTCCATCCGCGGAATCTTTCGCTCCGGATTCTGCCAATAGACGTCGTGGTAATCCATGTTCATGATCATGAAGTCGTAGCGGTTGGCGCCGAGCAGCGGATTTTCAAACGGGCTCGTTATCAGCACAACGTTCGGCTGCTTCGCCGCAAACTCTGCGAATTCGCTCCGCCTCTTGTCGTTCATGAACTGAGTCGGTTGCCACACCACGACCGAGCCGGACGGGGCAACGACCGGCGCCATGATCTCCGACCAATAGCGGTTGGCGCCAAACATATCGATCGCGTTCATCCCCGGCTCCAGGCCGAAGAAACCGAGCACTTCGGCTGGCTTTCGCGATTGGTCCAGCTCGACGTTGTCCGGCGTTCGAGCCGGATTCGCCACCGCTGCCGCAATCGGGCTTGCGGCGATCGTGGCCTGGCCACTCGTGCCCGCAGGGAGCTGCGCGCTATGTTGGGAATAAGCGGCGCCCGAGAGCATCAGCAGTGAGCCGCAGATCGGTGTGACGAATAGGCGCATGTCGTGCTCCTCGTTGTACTGCCGTGACTTATCGCGGGCGCGTAACGAGCGCCAGCGTCCCTGCGAAAGCCTCTATCCGAACGGCAAGATTGCGACTATTTTGCCGCCCTTCGCCAGGCATTCGGGGGATTGGCCATGGCTACCATTGCCGTACCGCCACGCGATCGTCAGGCCGCCGAGCGCAAATTCTACACGCGCATGGCGTTTCTGCTCGTCTTCATCGTCTTCCTCGGCTTTGCTCCGAGCTTCTATCTGCGCGGGATCGTGCCGCCTTACCCGCGTCCAAACCCGACGCTGCCGCCTTCCGTGCTCCTCCATGGCCTGATGTTCACCCTGTGGATGGCGTTGCTGGTCCTTCAGACGCAACTGATCGCCACTCGCCGGACCGAAGTTCACATGACGTTGGGCAAAGCGACGATGCTGGTGGCGATTGCGCTGATCCCGATCATGTACGTGACCGCCGTCTGGGGGGTCGCTCGCGAGAGCCACCCGCCCTTTACCGACGGCCTCAATTGGACCGCCATTCCACTTGCCGTGATCCCCGCGTTCTCGTTTCTGATCTACGAGGCATGGCGGAGGCGAAAGCAGGCGCAATGGCACAAGCGGCTGATGCTGAGCGCCACGATCCTGTTCGTTGCAGGTCCAGGGTTTAGCCGAATCCCGCTCGCGCCGCCGAGCTTCTGGGCGTTCACGATCCAGCTTCTGGCGGGAACCGCGCTCCTGTTCCTGCCGCTGTTCATCTGGGACCGAAAGACCCAAGGCAAGGTGCACCCTGCGACCTGGACGGGCTATGCCGTGGCGACCGCCACCGCAGTGATCCCGCTGGCATTGATCTACACGAAAAGCTGGGCGCCCGTTGCAGCGACATTGCCGGGAATTTAGCCCGCGATACGCCAGTTCACCGAACCGACGAGCGATCCCTTCGCAGGCTTGCCGTCGGCTCCGATAGCAGGCTCCAGCTTCCCTCGCAGCTTCAGGATTGTGCAGGCCTGCGCGTCAAGCGCAGCGACACCGCTGGTCCTTATGACGGAGCAGTCGGCAACCTTCCCCGTCTCGTCGACCAAAAGCACGAGCCCGACGCCGCCCT
>DATAKH010000206.1:0-2285 GCA_036261735.1 Sphingomicrobium sp. | reverse complement strand
GATGGGGCTGATCAAGGAAGGCGACAAGTTCGCCATCCTGTCGGACATCCTCGGCGACGAGGATCATCTCGGCGACATGGACTTCAAGGTCGCCGGAATCACCGAGGAGATCATGAAGACCGCCCTCGCCCAGGCGAAGGACGGCCGTGCGCACATCCTCGGCGAAATGGCCAAGGCGCTCCCCGACGTCCGCACCGAGCTCTCCGAGCATGCGCCGCGGATCGAGACGATGCAGATCCCCAAGGACAAGATCCGCGAAGTCATCGGCACCGGCGGCAAGGTCATCCGCGAAATCGTCGCCGAGACCGGCGCCAAGGTCGACATCGACGACGAGGGCGTGATCAAGATCAGCTCGTCCGACCTCAGCCAGATCGAGGCCGCGCGCCAGTGGATCCACGGCATCGTCGCCGAGCCGGAGCCCGGCACGATCTATACCGGCAAGGTCGCCAGCATCGTCGATTTCGGCGCGTTCGTGACCTTCATGCCGGGCAAGGACGGCCTGGTGCACGTGTCCGAGATCAAGAACGAGCGGGTCGAGAACGTCCGCGACGTCCTCGAGGAAGGCCAGGAAGTGAAGGTCAAGCTCCTCGAGGTCGACCAGCGCGGCAAGGTGCGTCTCTCCATGCGCCTCGTCGACCAGGAGACCGGCGAAGAGCTGCCCGACACGCGGCCTCCGAGGGAGCCGCGCGAAGGCGGTGACCGCGGCCCGAGAGGCGACCGCGGAGATCGCGGCCGTGGACGCGGTCCGAGGCGCGAAGGCGGCGGCGGAGACCGTGGCGGACGCGGCGGCGACCGTGATCGCGGGCCTCGTGGTGAGGGCCGAGGCGACCGTGGTCCCAGGCGCGACCGCGAAGATCGCGGCGGAGACGATCGTCACTCGCAGCCTTCCCGGGGGGAAGGCGAGAATGGCGATGGCGAGCCCAAGTTTGCCCCGGCGTTTTTGACGGGGGATGACAACGACTGACTTGTTGCCCGGCGAAGGTCGGGGTCCAGTCCTCACAAAAACAGAAGGCCCCGCAGCAATGCGGGGCCTTTTTTCTTCCGGGCAAACCGGTATCCCAGCCAGCCATAAAAAGGAGGCGCCCTCTTCAGGACGCCTCCCTTTTTGCGGCTGCTCGCCGCCTTGCGGCTATTCGCCGCCGGCGTCGCGCAGGTTGCAGGCCTTTTTCTTGCCGCGCTGGTCGTCCTCGACGTCGTAGGAGACTCGCTGGCCTTCGCGAAGCGTGCTCATCCCCGAACGCTCGACGTCGGAGATGTGGACGAACGAATCCGGGCCTCCGTCCTCGGGCTGGATGAAACCGAATCCCTTGGACTCATTGAAGAACTTGACTGTCCCTGTGGGCATTTTTCGTCTTTCCCATGTTTGGCCCGGACTGTTCCGGACCTTCGGTGCCATGGCCAACGACAGAGAAGGAAAAAGGAGCCGCAAAGCGCCAGTCCCGTCCGTTTGCGACCGGTAGCGACGGCACCCATAGCTCAAACCGGGCGCCGGCACTAATGGCTGTTCGCTTGTCGCCGCGCCCGAAGGCGGTCAGCCGGTCACTGGCCGCAGCGCTGGTTCGGCCGGTCCGGGCTGGAATAAGTGGCGACGTCGCCGATTCCGCTCAGCGTGCGGTCGTCGCCGGTGAAGGCTCCGGAGCCGCCTTCGCGGGTCAGCTTGGCCGGCGGCTCGCCCGCCTTGTCCCTGACCAGCACCGCCTTTTCGCCTTCCAGGACCTCGACGAAAAGCTCGTTTCCGTCGGTGCAGCGGAAGGCGAGGCTGCGGACGACGGGCGGCGGCAGCTCGACCTTGCTTAGGTCGACGTTGGCGTTGGGGTTCGCCTCCGCGTCGGCGGCCGCGTCATTCGCCGCTGGCTGGCGCGGCTGCTCGCTGTTGCAGGCGGCGAGCGCAAGCGCGCAGATCGCGCAGGCAAGGGTCGGAAGTGCGGGTTTCACGAGCTTCTCCTCCTGTTGTGCTACCGGACGATAGGGGTGCCGGGCGGTTCGGGGCAACCCCGGGCTGGCTCGCGGCGTCCCAGGCGATATAGATCGGGAAGCGAGGAGGCGGCTGGTGGACCTGGGCGGTGGCTGAAGCGAAGGTCTTGGCGGCGAGCGAGCCGAGGGCGGCGTGGACCCTCGCCGCCCAGCTTGGCGAAGGGCCGGTGTGGGTCGAACGCGACCGCGCCTTCTGGTTCGTCGACATCAAGGGCAAGGCAATCCACCGCTACGACCCGGCTGACGGCTCCAGGCGCAGCTGGGGCGCTCCGGAACAGGTCGGCTTCGTGCTTCCGGCAGAACGCGGCGGT
>DATAKH010000202.1:0-17409 GCA_036261735.1 Sphingomicrobium sp. | reverse complement strand
GACCCGGTTCGGAGCCGTGGAGCAACTTGCAAGCAGCCCGGCTGCGAGAGCCGCGGCGACGAATTTGGATGTGGTCTTCATCGATCAGGAAAACAGCCGAAGCCGCCGCGTTCGTCAATCCGATGGTAAACGCAAAATTAGCGGTTAACCGCGAAAAACTCTCGCCTCGGGAACCCCGCCCCGGTTGCCGCGCTTCGCTTCCCAATTCGATGGACTATTGAGGAGTCGAGCGCTGCAATTGATCCAAGCCAACGTTTTCGATGTCCTGCCGCACCTGGCTGCGCTGGTTATCGCTTATGTGCTCGCCTTGCCCATCGGCTGGAACCGAGAGCGTGAGGAGCGCAGCGCCGGTCTCCGCACCTTTCCCTTGGTCGCGGTCGCAACCTGCGGCTTCATCGAGGCCGCCGAACATTTGCTCGTCGGACACCCCGAGGCCACTGCGCGGGTCGTCGAAGGCGTCATCACCGGCATGGGTTTCATCGGCGGCGGCGCCATTTTGCGTATGAAGGATTCTGTGCGGGGCACAGCGACCGCCGCGAGCTTGTGGGTGACTGGCGCGATCGGAATGGCAGTGGGTCTGGGCAGCTACGACGTCGCGATCTTGCTGACACTCTCCACCATCGCGACCCTGTGGGCGCTGTCAGGTTTCAAAAGGAAGATCGTTCACGAAAAAGGGAATTCCGAAACGGCCTAGCAAGCCGACAGCTCACTCCCACTCGATCGTTCCCGGCGGTTTCGACGTATAGTCGTAGACCACGCGGTTGATGCCCTGCACCTCGTTGACGATGCGAGTTGCGACGCGGCTAAGGAAAGCGGCTTCGAACGGATAGACGTCCGCGGTCATCCCATCGACGCTGGTCACCGCCCGCAGCGCGCAGACGAAATCGTAGGTCCGGTAATCGCCCATCACGCCCACCGTCTGCACCGGGAGGAGAACCGCGAACGCCTGCCAGATCGCGTCGTAAAGCCCGGCGGCGCGGATTTCCTCCAGGTAAATGGTGTCGGCCTTGCGAAGGATGTCGCACTTCTCCGCGGTCACCTCGCCCGGGATTCGGATCGCCAGCCCCGGCCCTGGGAAAGGGTGACGCTCGACGAACGCATCGGGGAGCCCAAGCTCGCGCCCAAGCTCGCGAACCTCGTCCTTGAACAATTCGCGAAGCGGCTCGACCAGCTTCATGTTCATCCGCTCCGGCAGCCCGCCGACATTGTGATGGCTTTTAATCGTTACGCTCGGCCCGCCGGTGAAGCTGACGCTCTCGATCACGTCGGGGTAGAGCGTTCCCTGAGCGAGGAAATCCGCCCCGCCGATCGTTTTCGCCTCGGCCTCGAATACGTTGATGAACTCGGCGCCGATGAACTTGCGCTTCTTCTCGGGGTCGGTGACTCCCTGCAGCCCGCCGAGGAAATCCTTGCTCGCGTCGACGTGCACCAGCGGGATGTTGTAGCTGCCGCGGAACAGCGACACGACCTGCTCCGCCTCGCCGGCGCGCATCAGTCCGTGGTCGACGAACACGCAAGTCAGCTGCTCACCGATCGCCTCGTGGATCAGCACCGCCGCCACCGCGCTGTCGACGCCGCCGGAAAGCCCGCAGATGACCTTGCCGTCGCCCACCTGGTCGCGAATCTCGGCGATCTTGGCATCCCTGAACCCCGCCATGGTCCAGTCGCCTGCGCAGCCGCAGATGTGGCGGGCGAAATTGGCGAGCAGCTTACCCCCGTCCGGAGTGTGCACCACCTCCGGGTGAAACATCAGGCTGTAGCGCTTCGAATCTTCGTCGGTGGCAATGGCGAACGGGGCGCCTTCCGATTTGGCGACGACCTCGAACCCCGGCGCCAGGCTCTCTACCCGGTCGCCGTGGCTCATCCAAACCTGGTGCTTCTCGCCGACGCTCCACAGCCCGTCGAACAGCGCGGAGGGCGCGACCACCTCGATGAATGCCCGTCCGAACTCGCGCTGGTCGGAGCTGACGACCTTGCCGCCAAGCTGCTGGTGCAACGTCTGCTGGCCGTAGCAGATGGCGAGCAGCGGCAGGCCACTGTCGAAGATGACCTGCGGCGCCCGCGGGCTTTCCGCCTCCATCACCGAGGACGGGCCGCCCGAGAAGATCACGCCTTTCGGCCGCATCCGCTCGAACGCGTCCTCCGCGGCATTGAACGGGGCGATCTCGCAATAGACCCCCGCCTCGCGCACGCGCCGCGCGATCAGCTGGGTGACCTGGCTTCCGAAGTCGATGATCAGGATGGAGTCGGTGGGCTGGACCGTCATGGCGGGCGGATAGGAAGTGCGCCTTGAGCTGTAAAGCCGCGGTCCGCTTCCGGGTGTATTCCGCCGGTGAGACGCTGACACTCAACTCTCGGCGAATGTGCGGAGTCTCCGCGAAGACGCCGGTGCCATAAAGCAAGGTGGGCTGCCCATTGCTCGGCTCTGTGGTATCGATAGCCTGTTCGTTCGCGGGGAGAGGGGAAATGATCCGTGTAACTGCCGCTTTGCTTGCCGGCGCGACGCTCGCCGCTTTTGCTCCTCCGCTCGTATCGCTCGACGCGCCGAGCCCGATAACCAGCGTCTCTGCCGAGCAGCTTGACCGTTTGCCCGCGGGCCAACGGGTCGAAGACCTGCTCAAGTCCTGCCCCGCCTCTACAGTGCCTACGCTGACCCGACCAAGTCCATCGACCATTACACTGCGCGGCTTGCCGCCCCAGCCGGGACTGAGCTGCATTCAGCCCGAAGACATCCAGATGGTCGAAGTCCTGAAAAACCATAATGACATCCGCGCGATCTACGGGGCCCGGCCTCTCGTCTGGGACCCGTTGCTCGCGTCACAGGCGCGATCCAACGTGCACACGCTCGCCGGCATTGGTCGGCTGGTTCATTCGCCGCGAGCCGGCCGCGAATGGTCTCGCGAGAACTTGCTTCAGGCGCTTCCCGGAACGCCGGTCGGGCAAATGGTCAAAGTCTGGATCGATGAGCGCCGCTTTTTCAAGCCGGGCCTGTTCCCCGACATCAGCCTTACCGGGGACTGGTATGTGGCCGGCCATTTCACGCAGATGATCTGGCCGACTACGACCGCCGTGGGCTGCGGGGTCCAGCGCGGAATTGGAAACTACGACTGGATGATCTGCCAATATTCGCCGCCGGGAAACCAGGACGGCAAACCCGTCGGCTATCCCTCGATGCCGCAGCCGCGTCACGCTGCCGGCAGCCCGCCAGGGCCGCAGATGCGCGGAGTTGCCGGCCAGGATCTGCAAATGGTCCTAGAAGCCGACACCGGCGCGAAAGTGATCGGGGGGGAATGGGTTGGACCAACCAGCACCAGGACTCCGCAGCCGCGCGGAGTTGCCGGGCAGGATGGGATCGCGCCAGCCACTTCGACGACCACGACGGCTCCGCCTCCACCTCCTACCGCCCGCGACGAAGCGCCGGAAGGGAAGGAAGAGAAGCATCCGCTCGTCAACTATTATTCCGGCGCATTTGCCCGTTACGTTGCGGCGGTCAATTGCGGTGACCAGGCAGCCGCGGACGCCGAGATGGCGAGGATGCGCTACGCGCTCGAGGAGCTCCGCAAACGGTTGAGAGCGGCGCGCCGGGCCGGGCCCTATTCGGGGGTCAACCCTGCAGACGTTCAGGCCCAAATTAACAATCTCGAGCAGATGCTGCGATCTGCCGAGGCACTCCGGCCGACGGGCGCCTGTCCGCCGATGCCGCAACCGCGCGGTATCGTCGCCCAATAGGAACCCCGATGTTGGATAGCGCCGAGCATTAGATCGCGGGCTGGTTGCGTGAGTGGCAATGAAGCCCCGCGCCGTCATGGAGCAGCGGAGTCACTCCGACCTGCGCGATCTTGCGGCCGGGGAATGCGCGCTGCAGCGCGGCCCTCGCCTGCCGGTCCGTCTCCCGAAGCCGCTCCGGCCGTCCTGGCTCGTGGAGCCTGGCAGTCACCACCACGCCGTTGGCGATGATGAAATTGAGGTAGCCGGCGGGAAGGTAATATTCGATCGTCTCGCCCGGCCGCGATCCCTCGAACCAGGACCGCTCCTCTGGTGAAAGATCGTCGTATCGCACCGTCGCAGTCAACGGGTCGGGGACCGGCACGCGCAGGATCCGGAAGGGCTTGCCGTCCTGGTCGGTCGCGGCTCGAAGCAGCTCATGGTTGCGCTCCATCCGAGCATGGGTTTGCGCCAGGATCGGATATTTCCGCCGCTGCGCTGGGCTGACCTGCGCCAGCAGAACTGTCGAGGAATCGGCGAAGCGTGCGAACACGTCGACATGGCCGCCGGTGCCGATCCCCCAGCGGCCGTCGGCAAGCTTTCCCCACTCCTCATCGGCCGGCCCCTGCTCCAGCCACACGACCTTGCCGGCGCCGTGCATCCGCAGATGCTCTCTCTCGATGTCAGCGATCGGCCAGCGGGGATTGCGAGCCTGCTCCACCGCGCGAACCAGGAGCAGCGTGCCGCGGCCGTTCGACTGGCGCCCGCCGCCTTCGCTGACCAATTCGGAGCGAATGGTCGGGAGCCCCAGCTCCGCCGCGATGGTGCGATCGATCGCCTCAGCGCGGGGATCGGGATGTTTGAAATGATAGTCGGCAAGCGCCAGCCCGCCGGTCGAAGTGCGAAGAAAGAACGGGCCGGGATCCTGGATCGACGCGTAGACGCGCTCATTATAGATCAGCTCCACCCGGCTCAGATCGACGCCGGCCGACGCCAGGATCGAACGCACTCGAGCTTCCGACTCCTGCCTGCTGAGCAGCGGCGGTTCCCAGCGCCCGGTCGGACGCGGCAATTGCCCGGAGTGGAGCAGCCGGACCCGCACGTGCGGCGTAATCACTTTCATCACCTCGAGCGCGACCGAGCTGAATGGGGCAGACCCGAAGAAGCCGCGCTCCACCCAAGCCAGCCAGATATAGTCCTGCGGCTCGAACTCGCCCGGCGCGCTTACCGGTATCGGAACCGGGGAAGCCGCCCGTGAAGCCGCCGGCCAATTGATCGCCGCCGCGGCGAGCATCCCCTGCAGCATTTGCCGTCGCGTCGAATCCACTCTTCGACCCCCTGCCCCCGGCATCGTAGCGGCGACTTGACCGATTCTGCCACTCTCGCGTTCATTCGACCATGAGCGACCTGCTTCCGATCTTCACCATCGGCCATTCGACGCGGTCGATCGCCGAGTTCGTCGAGATACTGCGAAGCGGCCCGGCGGACATGGTCGTCGACGTGCGCACGGTCCCCAAGTCGCGCCGCAACCCGCAGTACAATGAGGACGCGCTCGGCGACGAGCTGGCCGATTGGCAGATTGGCTATACCCGGATTGCCGGCCTCGGCGGGCTTCGCGGCCGGGCTCGCGAGGTTCCGCCCGAGGTGAACGGCTATTGGGAAAACCAGAGCTTTCACAATTACGCCGATTACGCGCTGTCGGCGGTCTTCTCCGCGGCGCTCGAAAAATTGCTGGACCTGTCGGCGGAGCGGCGGACGGCAATCATGTGCGCCGAAGCGGTGTGGTGGCGCTGCCATCGCCGGATCATCGCCGATTACCTCCTCGCCCGCGGGCGCAGTGTCCTTCACCTGATGGGCAGCGGCCGGGTCGAGCCGGCACGATTCACGCCCGGCGCCGAGGTTCAGGACGGAAGGATCGTCTACCCCCCTGCCGAGTGATAAAAGGTCACGCGCGGAGCGAACGCAGCGCTACTGCCGCCGCTTGATCTCGCGAAGCTTGAAATAGGCGATCGCGGTCCTGAACCCGCACTCGAACGAAAGCTTGCCCCGCGCCGTCTCGACCGTGCCCCAGACGACGATACGGTCGACCGAGCGCTGCTCGACGTCGATGATGTTGACTGGGCCGTGAGCGGCCGCACGCTCGCTGCAGGCGGCCCTCGCGGCGGGCTTGAGATGCTCGTTGCTTGCGCCCGGCCGATGCGCCGCCGAGGCTGCCATGTTGGCCGCCCCCAAAGCCAGCCCCGCAACGCATCCGCCGAGCGGCATCGCGGACAGCGCCACAAGGATCAGCGACCAGCATTTTGCCGATGTTCGCATCGCCCTGCCCTAGCATTGCGCAACTCTTCTCACACGCCATTTTCCAGCGGGCATGGAACGCCGCACCCGCTGTGCGTTTTGAGGACGCATGGCCGCTTCCCCCTCGCGCTCGCCCGGCGTTTCGTTGCTCCTGCTTCTCGTGTGCACCGTCGTAGCAGCCCTGCTCGGCGGATTCGCCGCACGGCTGCTCCCCATCGAAAGCTCAGCGAAAGGCGAAGCGGCCCCCACCCTGGTCGCTCCTCCCTCCGACATTTCCCTGTCGCCCCTGGTCAGCAGGACGGCGCCGGCGGTGGTTACAATCGCCGTTCTGCAACCCTCGCCGGCGGACCAGAACCCGCTGCTCCAGGATCCTTTCTTCCGCCGCTATTTCGGAGTTCCCGACGCGGCCCTTCGGCCGGCCGTATCCGCGGGGTCCGGGGTCATCATCGACGGCAAGCGCGGCTTCGTCGTCACCAACTTCCACGTCGTCCGCAATGCGCGCGCAGTCGAGGTCGGGCTAAAGGACGGCCGGCAGCTCCCGGCCAAGCCGGTGGCGCTTGCGCCGCAGCTCGACATCGCCGTGTTACAGATCGATGCGCGGGACCTTCCTCAGCTCCCGCTCGGCGACAGCTCGAAACTCGAAGTTGGCGATTATGTCGTCGCGATCGGCAA
The DNA here is from genome assembly GCA_036261735.1 of Sphingomicrobium sp. Classification (GTDB taxonomy): domain Bacteria; phylum Pseudomonadota; class Alphaproteobacteria; order Sphingomonadales; family Sphingomonadaceae; genus Sphingomicrobium. Next base: position 10,737 of record DATAKH010000202.1, on the reverse strand, counting down.
CCCCTTCGGACTCGGCCAGACCGTGACGTCGGGAATCGTCAGCGCCACCGCCCGTCCGCTCGTGGCCAATGACCAGCGGCGGTTCATCCAGACCGACGCTCCGATCAACCCGGGCAATTCGGGCGGCCCGCTGATCGACCTTCAAGGCAATGTCGTCGGAATCAACTCGGCCTTGTTCAGCCCAGACGGCGGCGCAGGCAACGTCGGCATCGGATTCGCAATCCCAAGCAATGTCGTCAAAGGCGTGCTCGCCGAAATTTGACCGGCGGCCTTATTCTCCAAGCCCGGTGAAGTGCGCCAGAAAGGCGTAGACGTCGGCCGCTTCCTCGATGATCTTGGCCGTCGGCTTGCCCGATCCGTGGCCGGCGCGGGTCTCGATCCGGATCAGGTGCGGCGCGCCGTTCGGGTCCGCGGCCTGAAGCGCGGCGATATATTTGAAGCTGTGGCCCGGGACGACGCGGTCGTCGGTGTCGGCCGTCGTCGCAAGCAGCGGTGGGTAGTGAACGCCGGGCTTGATGTTGTGGTACGGCGAATAGGCCAGCAGCGTTTTGAAATCGGCCTCCTTGTCGGGATAGCCGTAATCGTCGACCCACGAATGGCCCTCGGTGAAGCGGTCGAAGCGGAGCATGTCCATCACGCCCACGGCCGGATGTGCGGCGTCGAACAGGTCGGGGCGCTGGTTGACGACCGCGCCGACCAGCAGCCCGCCGTTGGATCCCCCCTCGATCGCCAGGCCCTTGGGCGATGTGATGCCGTTCGCTTTCAGATATTCGCCGGCGGCGATGAAATCGTCGAACACGTTCTGCTTGTTGGCGAGCCGCCCGGCGTCGTGCCATGCCTTGCCGTATTCGCTTCCGCCGCGGATGTTGGCGAGCACATAGACGCCGCCCTTCTCGAGCCAGGCCAGCCGGCTCGACGAGAAGCTCGGAGTCATTGCGATGTTGAACCCGCCATAGGCGTAGAGAAGCGTTGGCGCCGGGCCGGTCACGATCTTCTTCCTGACGATGAACATCGGCACCCGGGTGCCGTCCTTTGACGCGTAGAATCGCTGCTCGACCGAATAATCCTCGGGGTTGAACGCGACCCTCGGAGTTGCCCAGGCCGAGGACTCGCCGGTCGCCACGTTGTAGCGGTAGATGGTCGTCGGCCGGTTGAAGCTCATGAAGGCGTAAAAGGTCTCGGGATCGTCGGCCTCGCCGGTGAACGCGCCCGCGGTGCCGATCCCGGGGAGGTCGATGGTCCGCACAAGCGACCCGTCCAGCTCGTGCACCCGGACCTCGCTCTTGGCGTCGGCGAGATAGGTGACGATCAGCCTTCCGCCCGCCAGCTTCGCGGTGTCCAGCGTGGCCTCCGCTTCGGGGACCACGGTCTTGGCCGCCAGCTGTGCCTGGGCGAGATCGAACGCGACGATCCTCAGCTTCGGCGCATCCTTGTTGGTGATGAAGTAGAGGGTCGAGCCCTTGCTTCCGACGAAGCCGTAGATGTCCTTGAACTCAGGCACGATGACACGCGGCTTCGAGCCCGGCCGGCTGAGGTCGATCAGCGCAACCTGGTACTCGTTCCCGCTCTCGGACGAGGAAACGACCAGCCATTTCCCGTCCTCGGTAATCCCGGTGCCGTGATAAAGCTCGGGATGGTCGGGCATGGCGAACACCAGCCTGTCCTCCGACTGTGCGGTTCCGAGCTTGTGGAAATGGATAGTCTGGTCGCGGCTCGACGTCTGATAGGCCGTCCCCGCCGCGGGCTCGGGGTAACGCGAATAGTAAAAGCCGGAACCGTCCTTCGCCCAGGTGAGGTCGGTGAACTTCGCCCATTTGATCGTGTCGGGCAGGTCCTCGCCGGTCGTCACGTCCCGCACCTTGAGCGTCCGCCAGTCGGTGCCGCCGTCCTGGACAGCGTAGAGGAGCTTGGTGCCTTGGTCGTTCGGCTTCCATTCGGCGAGCGCGGTGGCGCCGTCGGCCGACCATGTGTTGGGGTCGATCAGGACGCGCCCTTCGCCCTCGAGGGTATCGCGGACAAAGAGGACCGACTGGTTCTGAAGGCCGCTGTTGCGCGTGTAGAAATACCGGCCGCCTTTCTTCACCGGTACCCAGAATCGCTCGTAATCGTAGAGCTGCGTAAGCCGCGCCTTCAGCGCGTCGCGGCCAGGAAGAGTCGCGAGATAGGCGTCGGTCGCGCGGTTCTGGGCATCGACCCAGGCGCGCACCTCGGAATCGCTTCGGACGTCGTTCTCCAGCCAGCGATAGGGATCCGCCACCTTCACGCCGAAATGGTCCTCGACGAGGTCGATGCGCCTGGTCTCGGGATAGGCGATTGCCGGCAGGTCGGCGGCTTGGACAGGCGCCTCCGCAGCCTCGACCAGCGGAGCGTTGGTCGTTGTGGTGCAGGCGGTCACAGCCAAAGCGGCAAGCAGCGGAAAAGTGCGCAAGGTCCCCGTCCCCTCATCATCTTCGCGCGCTGACTAGCAGCAGGCCGACGCAAAAGAAAAGGCGCCGGAGCGAACCCCGGCGCCTCTCATCTCGTCCGTCCGACGCCGGTTAGCGGCGGCGGTCGATATCCACGTCGCGGACATAGCCGCGATAGTCGACGTCGCACTTGAACGTCAGGTCGGCGACGACCTGCTGGCCGTAACCGCCATAGGTTCCGCCGTACCCGCCATAGGCGCCACTATAGCCGCCGTATCCGCCGTAGGGCGAGCCGTAGCTCATCCCGCTCGACGCATAGCCGCGGACCCGAAGGGTCGTCGGCGAGCGCTGCTCGACCCGAGTGATGCCGAGGATCCGGGCGTTGTTGTAGCCGCCATAGCCACCGTAGGTGCCGTAGCCGCCATAACCGTAACCGCCGTAGCCGCGGTTCTGGTAAGCGAGCCGCTGCTGCACCGCCGCGGTGCACTGGTTGACCGCGGTCTGCGGATGTATCCGGCCATAGCCGCCATAGCCGAACTGCCCGTAGGGGTTGAGGATCGACTGCAGCACCTGGCCGATGACATTCGGCGAATATCCGTACTGGCCATAGCCGTAGCCGTATCCGGGGTAATATTGCGCGGCGGCCGGGGCCGATGCGCCTGCGAACGCGGCCAAGCCGACCGCGCCAATGGCAATCTTCGAAACAGCCTTCATGGCCTTGCTCCTTCGATAACGTCGATTCGAAATGCACAACGAACCGATCGTGCCGAAGGTACCGCGCAACAGATGGAATCCGGCTGAACGAGCCGGTCGGCGATTGTTCAGCTATTTAAGAAGCTTACGCCGCCTCGAATTCGTCCTCGGCCATCACCGGTCCCGAATCCTGGCCCTTGGCCGAAACGTCGCGGTCGACGAACTCGATGATCGCGATCGCCGCTGCATCGGACGCTCGGATGCCGGCCTTGATCACTCGGGTGTAGCCGCCGGCGCGGTCGGCGTAGCGCGGGCCGATGACGTCGAACAGCTTGCGCTCCTGGGTCTCGTCCATGATCCGCGAGTGAGCGATCCGGCGGTTCGAAAGCCCGCCCTTCTTGGCCAGCGTCACCAGCTTCTCGACGTAGGGGCGAAGCTCCTTTGCCTTGGCAGTGGTGGTGGTGATCTGCTCGTGCTTGATCAGCGCGGCCGCCATGTTGCGGAACATCGCCGCCCGGTGGCTCGAGGTTCGCTGAAGTTTCCGTCCGCCGACTCGATGGCGCATGTCTCATTCTCCGTTCGTCTGGAGCCCGTATGAGGTAGCTCCGGCCAGGCGATTTTGTCGGGACCGCCAACCAACCCGCTGCATGGAAATGGCGAGGCAATCCAGCCCCGCCACTGCCGCGTCCCTCAACCCGATGCCGCCCGCGAAGTCAAGGCTTCACCTTACAGCGAACGATTGCAGCGGCTGCCTAGTCCCCTTCACTGATAGCGCTTGTCGCCTTCGTGCGGCTGGTTGAGCTCACGTTCGCCCATGTGCGAATCTCCTTGGGTTCAATCCGGAAATGCGCGGGCAAGGAAAAGGGGGCGAATTCGTGAGCTTTGCCGGCGGCATTCCCTTCGCTCGATTTACGTCGCGAGCAGGACGAAAGCGATGAGGCCAAGCACTGCCGAGACCGGGATCAGAAGTATCTGCGTGGCCGCGGCACGCTGGGTGAGAGCGCCCGAACGCGTCGCGATCATGCCCCGGCATTTGTAGCCAGGGCATCGACCCTGCGCCGCCATCGCCGACGGCAGCCCGAACGCCATCATTGCGAACAAAAGAGCGATTGTAATGGCGAACGTCACACCGCGGTCGGTGGTGAAGAACAGAGCAAAGATCAGGAATAGCGTTCCCCACGCAGACAGGAAGATTTTCCAGATCCAGCCGGGAATGTCCTGGAAAGGACCGATCGACCGCGTCTTGGCCAGCGGCCTGTTGGTTGGCGCGCCATCGCTCTCAAATTCAGAGACAGGATTGGCGGGGCAAGAGTCCATTGAAGGTATCCCGGTCGTGGTTCGACCGAGATATGCGCGTCCGCGGCCATATAAGGCAAACGCATAATATCGCTACATAATAGCAAACTTGTTCATGTACGAGAAACCGCACGGAGGCCGCTCCGGACGCGCTCCATCAACCGCTCGTCGGCCTTGGCCGAATAGACCGCATAGACCGAGTAGGAGAATCGCGGTTTGCCAGCGAGCAGCTTAAGCTGCCCGCTTTCAAGATATGGCCGCGCCGCCTCCGCCCGGAAATACCCGCTTCCGCCAACCGCCAGGATGTACTGCAGCGCGAGCGGCCCGTGGTCGACTGTCAGTGCTGGGGTTGCGGCATCGGGGAAAGCGCTATGGTGGCTTGCACGAAATTCGGATCCCCAATCGACATACACCTCGTCTTGCGACGACTCAGCGGTCGCCACCGCCACAAGAGTCTCGTCCTGTAGCAGTTCGGGAACGATCCCTGTCCGCTGCGGCGGAGCGTAAACAACGGCAAGGTCGAGCACCCCTTCCTGGACGTGATCGATCAGCCTGTCGGAGACGTCGATCTGCGCCCGGATGGCGACGTCCGGGCACTCGCTTCGCATCCACACGAGCCAGTCGAGCAGTAGCGGGTCCCACAGGCTGTGCTCCCCGCCGATGGTCACCACCTCGCTGCGGCCCGGCGGCATAGCCACCTCATGCCGGGCGCGCTCCCACACGCCCACCAGCGTCGTCGCGTGGCGAAGGAACTGGTCGCCTGCGGGAGTCAGCCGCGCTCCCGCCTTGTTACGGACGAACAGCTGCCGGTCGAGCTCCCGTTCCAACACTCGCACCCGCGCACTTACAGCGGTTTGCGTGATGTTCAGGTTGGCTGCCGCGCGAACGAAGCTTCCGGTCTTGACGATCTCCAGGAAAGTGCGAGCCGCGGCGATATCCATCCATTCAATCCTTGCATGTCAAAGCGCAATTCTATTCGTTTGCTTGCTGCTTGGAAAGAGCGGACACTCCGTTTGCGAACGGAGCGATTCAGCTCCCGCCAAAGGAGACAAATCCATGAAGTGGACCCGAAGCACGAACTACCGCAACTCGCGAATATATGACGCGAGCGACCCGCCCCCGGTTGGGCAGTTGGGCCTGATAATCGCCTGGTTAATGAGCGCAACGAAGCGAACGGTGCAAATCTTACTCGATTTCTTCCTCGGAGCCGCCCCGCCCAGAGCGCACTTTGGCGGCGAGGACTGGCAATTTACGACGCTCGGCTCGGAGCGGCGCCGACGCTCGAAAAATGGTCCGTCCCCCGACGGAGTTTCCCGAAAGAGTGACCGTCGCGACTGGCGCGTCCTGCCCTAGTAGTTGCGCGCCGCCGCCAGCCGCGGCGGCGGCAAACGAAAAGGGCCGCCCCAATGGGACGGCCCTTCTGTTATTCGCGATGTAAGCCGCTGGTTAGCCCAGCATTTCCTGCTCGAGCTTCTTGGCCATCTCCTCGATGTTCTCGGGCGGCCATCCGGGAATGTCCATCCCGAGCCGAAGCCCCATCGAGGCCAGCACTTCCTTGATCTCGTTCAGGGACTTGCGTCCGAAGTTCGGGGTGCGGAGCATCTCCGCCTCGGTTTTCTGCACCAGGTCGCCGATGTAGATGATGTTGTCGTTCTTCAGGCAATTGGCGCTGCGCACCGACAGCTCCAGCTCGTCGACCTTCTTAAGCAGGTAGCGGTTGAGCTGGTTGGTGTCGGCCGGGGTCTCGGCGGCCATCGCCGGGGCACCGATCATCTGCGAAGGCGCCGCAGCGCGCATCGCGCTCTCGTCGAAGTGGACGAACAGCTGCAGCTGGTCCTGAAGGATTCGCGCGCCATAGGCGAGCGCGTCCTCAGGCGTGACCGTTCCGTCGGTCTCGATGGTCAGGGTGAGCTTGTCGTAATCGAGCTCCTGCCCGACGCGGGTGTTCTCGACCTTGTAGGCGACCTGGCGAACCGGCGAGAACAATGCGTCGACCGGGATCAGCCCGATCGGTGCATCGGCCGGCCGGTTGGCCGCGGCCGGGACATAGCCTTTGCCGATGTCCGCGGTCAGCTCCATGTTGAGCGTAGCGCCGTCGTCGAGATGGCAGATGACGACGTCCGGGTTCGTAACTTCCATGTCGCCGGTGGTGGCGATCATCCCTGCGGTCACTTCCGCCGGGCCGGTGGCGGACAGCTGCAGCCTCTTGGGGCCTTCGCCTTCCATCTTCAGCGCGATCTGCTTGACGTTGAGGACGATGTCGGTGACGTCCTCGCGCACTCCGGGGAGCGAGCTGAACTCGTGAAGCGCGCCCTCGATCTTGATCGAGGTGACGGCCGCACCCTGGAGCGAGGACAGGAGCACCCGCCGAAGCGAGTTGCCGAGAGTCATCCCGAAGCCGCGCTCGAGCGGCTCGGCGACGAACACCGCGCGGCTCTTGCTGTCGCCGCTGCCCGGCTTCTTCTCGAGCGCGTTCGGCTTCTTCAGTTCCTGCCAGTTCTTTACGTTGACGGCCATATGTTGTCCCTGCCTCTTGGCGGGGCGTCCCCCGCCTTTTCAAAACCTGTATCGCCGCCGGGTTCCGTTTCCCGTCGGCGGAGCGACCCTGTTAGACCCGGCGGCGCTTGCTCGGCCGGACCCCGTTGTGCGGGATCGGGGTGACGTCGCGGATCGAGGTGATCGTAAAGCCGACCGCCTGGAGCGCCCGAAGCGCACTTTCGCGGCCCGATCCGGGGCCCTTGACCTCGACCTCGAGGGTGCGCACCCCGTGGTCGGCGGCCTTCTTGCCGGCGTCCTCGGCGGCGACCTGGGCCGCGTAAGGGGTGCTCTTGCGGCTGCCCTTGAAGCCCATCATCCCGGCCGAGCTCCACGCGATTGCGTTGCCCTGGGCATCGGTGATGGTGATCATGGTGTTGTTGAAGCTGGCGTTTACGTGGGCGACGCCGGCGGTGATGTTCTTGCGCTCCCTTCTGCGGAGGCGCTGTGGGGCTTGAGCCATTGAATCTCGTTCCTAAATCCTGGAGCCTTTTTCAGGGCGTCGCGGCAGCTTCACCCGCCTTTCGGCGGAAAAGTGTCTCGCGACCGCCCCCCGGACGGTCACTCGCTTACTTTTTCTTACCGGCGATCGGCCGCGCCTTGCCCTTGCGGGTGCGGGCGTTGGTGTGCGTCCGCTGGCCGCGCACGGGGAGGCCCCGGCGGTGGCGGAGGCCGCGATAGGACGCGAGGTCCATCAGCCGCTTGATGTTCATCGCCGTCTCGCGGCGAAGGTCGCCCTCGACCGTCTGGCCGCTGTCGATCGCCTCGCGGATGTGGAGGACTTCCTGGTCGGAAAGGTCCTGGACCCGCCGCTCGGGGGCTATGCCGAGCTTCTCGACGATGGTCTTGGCCGTGGTCCGGCCGATTCCGTGGATGTAGGTGAGCGCGATTTCCACACGCTTGTTCGATGGGATGTTAACCCCGGCAATACGAGCCATGCATCTTCCTTTTTCAGCTCCACGGGAGTCGAGGATTGCGAACGGAAGTTCCACGGACACGTGGAAAACCCGGCGCGAATTCGACACCCATCTCGTCGCTATTCGACCCGCTGCAAACGAAAAACCGACGCGCGCACGAATGCGCCGCCGGAAAACCGGTTGATCGGGATGGTCTGCATGTAGGATTGGGGCGACCCCGAGTCAAGCTGGAGAGCGGCACGATTGCCCCGCCCGCTCCACCCCGATACAGCGCGCGTCCGATGAAGCGCTTCACTCACGACGAGCCGCTGCCCGACGAGCTTCGCGGAAGCGTCGTCGCGCTCGGCAATTTCGACGGCTTTCACCTCGGCCACCAGGCGGTGGTCAGCCGAGCCGTCGCGCTTGGGTTTCACGAGCGCCGGCCGGTGATCGTCGCCACCTTCGACCCTCATCCCGTCCGCTATTTCAAGCCCGACGTGCCGCCATTCCGGCTGACCAGCCTTAACCAGCGCGAGCGGCTGTTCGCGCACGCCGGCGCCGACTCGATGCTCGTCTTCAAGTTCGACCAGGCGCTCGCGTCGATGGACGCGGACGAATTCGTTGCCGACGTCCTCGCGCGGCGGATCGGGGCGGCCGCGGTGGTGACCGGCGACGATTTCAGCTTCGGCAAGGGGCGAACCGGCGACGTCGACCTGCTCAGGAAGCTCGGCAAGGCGCATGGGGTGACCGCCGAAGCTGTGGCGCAGGTGATGATCGGCGGCGAGCGGGTGTCCTCGGGCCGGGTCCGCGAGGCACTGGCGGCAGGCGATCCCGCGACGGCGACGCACCTGCTAACCCGACCATTCGCGGTCGAAGCCGTGGTCGAGCAGGGCGACGGCCGCGGCCACGAGCTCGGCTTCCCGACCGCCAACGTCTCGCTCGGGCGCTACCAGCGCCCGGCCTACGGGATCTATGCGGTCCGAGTCCGGCTCGACGATGACAGCGAGCACAGCGGGGTCGCGAGCTTCGGCGTTCGGCCGACCTTCGAAGAAGGGGAGGAATTCCTGGAGACCTACATCTTCGACTGGGACGGCGATCTTTACGGGCGCACGATCGAGACCAGCCTCGTCGCGTGGATTCGCCCGGAGGAGAAGTTCGACAGCGCCGAAGCGCTGATTACGCGAATGCGCGCCGACGAGGCAGAGGCGCGGCGGGTGCTGGGCGTCGCCGGGTAGGGGCCCGGTAAGAAAGCCAACCGCGAAAGGCCTTCAATAGACCCGCGCTTTGGGCTTGATGTAGTCGATATCGTCAGTGAGCGTGTAATCGTGCACGGGGCGGTAATCGATTTTCACCTGGCCGCCCTTGCCTCCCCAGCCGTCGAACCAAGCCACCGTGTGCTTCATCCAGTTGGCGTCGTCGCGCTTGGGATAGTCCTCGTGCATGTGGGCGCCGCGGCTTTCCTTGCGATTTGCGGCGCAATGCATCGTGACCACCGCCTGGGCGATTAGGTTGTCGAGCTCGAGGGTCTCCACGAGGTCGCTGTTCCAGATCAGGCTGCGGTCGGTGACGCCGATGCTTTTCATTCGGTCATAGACGGCATCGATCTTGGTGACGCCCTCGGCTAGCGTGCGCTCGGTCCGGAAGACCGACGCGTCAGCCTGCATCGTCCGCTGCATTTCCTCGCGAAGCTTGGCGGTCGGGTTGGTGCCCTCCGCATGGCGGAAATGGTCGAGACGCTGAAGCGCGAAATCGGATGAGTCCTTGGGCAGCGGCTCCTGCAATGCGCCCGCCTTGACGACCTCGCCGAGCCGCATTCCTGCCGCCCGACCGAAAACCACCAAGTCGATCAGGCTGTTGGAACCGAGGCGATTGGCGCCGTGGACGGACACGCACGCCGCCTCGCCCACCGCGAACAGCCCGGGCACGACCGAATCCGGGTCGCCGTCGCGGATGGTGACGACCTCGCCGTGATAATTGGTCGGGATTCCGCCCATATTGTAGTGGACCGTCGGGACCACGGGGATCGGCTGGCGGGTCACGTCGACGCCGGCGAACGTCATCGCCGATTCGGCAATCCCTGGAAGCCGCTCGGCAATGATCTTGGGGTCGAGATGGTCGAGGTGGAGGAACAGATGGTCCTTGTGCTCGCCGACCCCGCGGCCTTCGCGGATCTCCATCACCATCGATCGTGACACGACGTCGCGGCTGGCCAGGTCCTTGGCACTGGGCGCATAGCGCTCCATGAAGCGCTCGCCTTCGCTGTTGGTCAGGTAGCCGCCTTCCCCGCGGACTCCCTCGGTGATCAGCACTCCGACTCCATAGACCCCGGTTGGGTGGAACTGGACGAACTCCATGTCCTGGAGCGGAAGCCCGGCGCGAAGCACCATCGCATTGCCGTCCCCTGTCTGCGTGTGGGCGCCCGTCGCAGAGAAATAGGTGCGCCCGTAGCCCCCGGTCGCAAGGACAACGGCCTGCGCTCGGTAGCGGTGGATCGAACCGTCCTCGAGATTGAGGGCGATGACCCCGCGGCAGGCCCCGCTCTCCATGATCAGGTCGATCGCGAAATATTCGATGAAGAAGTCGGCATCGTATTTCAGGCTCTGCTGGTAGAGCGTGTGAAGCATCGCATGGCCGGTTCGGTCGGCGGCGGCGGCGGTGCGCTGGGCGGCCGGACCTTCGCCCATATTCTGGGTCATCCCGCCGAACGCGCGCTGGTAGATCTTGCCCTCCGGCGTGCGGCTGAAAGGGAGCCCCATATGCTCGAGCTCGATGACCGCCTGCGGCGCTTCGCGGGTCAGATATTCGATCGCGTCCTGGTCGCCGAGCCAGTCGGAACCCTTGACGGTGTCGTACATGTGCCAGGTCCAGTGGTCCGGCCCCATGTTGCCGAGCGCCGCGGCAATCCCGCCCTG
>DATAKH010000198.1:0-2793 GCA_036261735.1 Sphingomicrobium sp. | reverse complement strand
CCGACGACCACGCGCTAGGCGTGTTTGATCCGGCGATCCGCGGCAAGACCGACCGCTTCGTCTTCCGTTTCCGGAAACCCGCTTGAGCAAGCAGCCGAAGGCCGCCGCAACGGCGGCGCGGGCGATGCGCGGCTCACGGGCGTATATTGTCCTGTTGGCCTTGGTTCTCGGGCTTGCAGCGGGGGCCGCCATGGCTCCAGTCGGCGAGGAGGTACGCGGCCCGGCGCTACAGGCAAGTGGCCTGGTGGGCGGCCTTTGGCTCGACGCGCTCAAGATGGTCGTGATCCCGCTCATCGTGGCTCTTCTGATCATCGGCATCGCCAAAGGCGCGCAAGCGGTACGCGCTGGCCGAGTAGCAGCCCGATCCGTCGCTTGGTTCGCAGGCGTTTACGCAATCTCGGCGACGACCGGCATCCTCCTGATCGCGCTGATGCTCAGCCTTTGGGCGCTGCCCGAGTCAGCCGCCAGTGCATTGAGTGCGGGCCTGGCGGCAATCGATCCGGCCGCTGTTGAAAGCTCGGTTCCCGAATCTGCAGATTTCTTCCGCTCGATCATTCCGCCGAACGTGATCGCTGCGGCAGCAGAGGGCAACGTGATGCAGCTCGTGGTCTTCTCCGTGCTGTTCGCGGTTGCCGTAAGCGTCATCGAGGCTGAGCGTCGGCGGACGGTCGTCGCCCTGTTCGAAGGTGTCGCGGATGCGCTCCTTGTCGTTATCGGATGGGTGTTGTGGATTGCGCCAGTTGGCGTGTTCGCGCTGTCCTTCACTCTTGGCGCGACTGCAGGCGGAGCGGCGTTCGCGGCTGTGCTCCCCTATATCGTGCTGGTTGCTGTGCTCGGGCTCGTGGTCGGCGCTTTGGGATATGTTATCGCCACTCTTGCCGGAGGGATTCGTCTTGGCGCCTTCGCGAAGGCGATGGTCGGGGCACAGACAATCGCTCTTACCACACAATCTTCCCTGGCCTCGCTGCCGGCGATGCTTGCGTCGGCGCAGATTCTCGGGGTCAGGCAGCAAGTCGCCGACGTCACGCTTCCGCTTGCGGTGGCGCTGTTCCGGGCGACCGGGCCAGCCATGAACGTCGGCGTCGCATATTATGTCGCACATTGGCTGGGCCTGGAGCCCAGCTTCGCCCAGCTCGCTACGGCAACGGTTGTGGCGGCGGTTGTGAGCTTTGGTTCGGTCAGCCTGCCAGGGCAAATCAGCTTCCTCACCTCGATCAGCCCCATCGCCCTGGCCATGGGCGTGCCAATCGCACCGCTCGCGATCCTTGTCGCTGTCGAGAACATACCGGACATCTTCCGGACGGTCGGCAACGTGACGCTGGACGTGGCTGTCACGACCGCGGTGGATCGGTCCACCGCAAAGGACGCCTAGCGCCTGGCGATCGCCCTTACCCGGTCCGAATAGAGTCGGCCGACCGGCTGCTCGCTGCCGTCGCCGAGCCGCGCGATCCAGCGACCGGAGGGGTTGCGGGTGAAGCCGGTGATGAAGTCCTTGCGGACAATCGCCGATCGGTGGAGCCGGACGAACAGTTCCGGGTCGAGCCCCTCCTCGAGAGCGGTCATCGAATGGTGGATGAGCCAGCTTCGGCGGCCGACATGCAACCGCATATAGTCGCGCTCGGCGGAGACGCGGTCGATGTCGCGAGCGGCGATTCGGACCAGGCCGCTGAGGTCGGAGGCCCAGAATTCGTCGATCCACTCGGAAGTCTCGGCTTCCTTGGCAGCAGGCTCGCGGCGATTGTCGATGTAGTCGCGGGCCCGTTCGAGCGCTTGATGGAGCCGCTTGGGGTCTACCGGCTTCATCAAATAATCGACCGCAGCAACCTCGAAAGCAGCCACCGCGAATTGGTCGAATGCGGTGACGAACACGACCGCGGGGCGCGGCCTCTGGATGGCCAAGGCGCGAGCGACCTGGATTCCATCGAGGTCCGGCATTGCGATGTCGAGCAGGAGAACGTCCGGCGAAAGCTCCTGCGCCAGGTTCACGGCCGACTCGCCGTCGCCGGCCGTGCCGACGAGGGTTGCACCGCTTATCCGGCCGAGCAGCATTTCCAATCGCTCTGCCGCGAGCGGTTCGTCGTCGGCGATAACGACCCGCAGCGGAGCGAGCTCAGCCATCGCGCTGCACCGGCATCGTCAAGGTCACCTTGTAGCCGCCATCCGGCACGGGCCCGTAGCTGCAGTCAGCTTTTCGGCCGAAGCGCGTCTCGAGCCGCTCGCTGACGTTTGCGAGCCCGAGGCCGGTCCCTTCGTGCGTTGCGGCGGGCAATTGGATCTTGCCGCCGTTCAGCAATCGGTTGGTGACGGTGATTGCGATGCGTCCGTCGGGCAGCGTTTCGCCCGTGATCTGAAGCAGGATCTTGTGGCGTGTTTTCGAGACGCCGTACTTGATCGCATTCTCCACAACCGGTTGGAGGATCAACGCCGGCAGACGCGCCGATTGGAGTTCCTCCGGCACGTCGATGTCGACCTGGAGGCGGTCGGGAAAGCGGGTCTTCTCGATTTCGAGATAAAGCCGCTGCAAATCGATCTCCTGCGCCAGGCTGATGTCGGCGGCGGGATCGAGCGACAGGCTGCTTCGGAAGAAAGTGGAGAGCGCGAGGAGCATCGCCTCGGCGCGGTCGTTGCGCCCGGTCATTACCAGCGACGAAAGGGAATTGAGCGTGTTGAACAGGAAGTGCGGATTGACCTGGTAGCGAAGCGCTCTCAGCTGCGCCGACTGTGCCGCCGATTCCGCATCCGCGGCGCGCTTTTGCGCTGTCAGCGCCTGCGCCTGCGCCTGCGTGGCGAGAT
>DATAKH010000171.1:0-1507 GCA_036261735.1 Sphingomicrobium sp. | reverse complement strand
ATCTTCCGCGGCAAGACTCCCGAGGAAATCGCCGAGCATACCCGCGAATATGAAGAGCGCTTCGCCAACCCGTTCGTCGCCGCGAGCAAGGGCTTCATCGACGAGGTCATCATGCCCCATTCGACGCGTCGGCGGGTGGCGCTGGGGCTAAGAAAGCTGCGCGACAAGCAGCTGGAGAATCCGTGGAAGAAGCACGACAACATCCCACTGTGAGGCGCACATGAGCACCTACACCGCGACGATCTGCTGGACCCGCGATCCGGAAACCGACTTCGCGAGGGGCCAGTACAGCCGTGCCCACCGCTGGGAGTTCGACGGGGGCATCAGCCTCGTCGCCAGCGCCAGCCCGCACATCGTCCCCGCGCCCTGGTCCAACGCCGACGCGGTCGATCCGGAAGAGGCGTTCGTCGCTTCACTGGCTTCCTGTCACATGCTGTTCTTCGTCGACTTCGCGCGGCGGGCGGGGCTGGTGGTCGATAGTTATGTCGACGAAGCCGAAGGCCTTCTCGAGAAGCGCGACGACGGCAAGATGTGGATGAGCCGAGTGACCCTTCGCCCGAAGGTCGACTGGGGCGCCGACAAGCCGGACGAGGCCACGCTCGCCGACCTTCACCACAAAGCGCACGAGGCCTGCTTCATCGCCAACAGCGTCACGACTGCGGTGACGGTCGAGCAGTGACGTTCGACGGCGAGCCTATTTTCGTCGGGCTTGTCTGCCTGGTCCTCGCCGTGCTGGTCGCGCTCAGGATGGTCCGCGGGCTTAGCACCGGGCGGCTGCCGGTCTACCGCACCCATCTCGAACGGGGCGAGGGCGAAGCCAAGTTCTTCGCACTGTTCGCGGTGCAGGGAATCCTGTTCCTGCTCATGGCATTCATCGCCGCGGACCTGCTCCTCGGCCTCGGCTTCAGGGATTGAACGGATGGAACTTGGACGTCTGAACCATGTCGGGGTGGCGACCCCGTCGATCGAAAAGAGCCTGGAGCTCTACCGGACGATGTTCGGCGCCGAGCCGCACGGCGAACCGTTCGACCTACCCGCGCAGGGCGTGCGGGTGTGCTTCGTCGACACGCCCAATTCGCAGATCGAGCTGATCGAGCCGCTGGGCGAGGAATCGCCGATCGCGAAGTTCCTCGAGAAGAATCCGGCGGGCGGCCAGCACCATGTCTGCTTCGAGGTCGCGGACATCGGTGAAGCGCGTTCATGGTTCGAAGGAAAGGGCGCGCGGATACTGGGGCCTACGCGAACCGGCGCCCACGGGACGCCGGTCTTCTTCCTCCATCCGAAAGACATGGGCGGGGTTCTGACGGAGCTCATGGAGAGCCCGAGGGGCTAGCGGCGGGGCCGAGCCCCGCCGCCGTTGCTTACTTGCCGCAGCGGCAGTCCGCGCCGCACCTGCAGTTGGTGCAGGTGCAGCTGGACTTGCAGCGGTCGTTCTCGTTTGTGTTGTTGGTCATCGCTCTTGCTCCTCGTTGGTGAGGAGTGCCGAATACGACTGTCGCGTGGGGTC
>DATAKH010000120.1:0-4275 GCA_036261735.1 Sphingomicrobium sp. | reverse complement strand
CCTTGCTGAGCTTCGTCTTGGCACCCGCCACCTCCGCTTCGTCGGGGGTGTCGCGAAGGCCTAGCTCGGGCTTGTCGCGGCTGATGAAGTGCGCGGAGACAACGCGCTGCATGTTGCCCATCACATAATTGTCGAACACTCTGTCGACCATGCGGGCCACCGCGGCCTCCGCTGGGTCGTCCGGAATCAGCGGCGCATCGCCGGGGTGATGCAATGCCAAGTGCTCGACGATGCTCGTCGCTTCGACCACGACCGAATCGCCATCGACCAGGACGGGTATGTGGCCGCCCGGGTGCGCCTGTCCGGGGAACTGCTCGCCCAATGGCCGATCGGTCGACATGGCCACGAATTCGAACGGCGTCTCGTTCGCGTACAGCGGGATCAGCGCCTTCCAGGTGTAGGACGAGAAAGGGTGGCCGTGGAGCTGGAGCGTCACCAGGTTCCCGCTTCCATCTTCGCGCGGCGATCGAGCTCCTGCTCGCTCGGTTCCTTCGTCTCGAACGTGCCGGTTTGGACGTTCCCTGCAGGCTCATAGCTCGCGATAACGACGCCCGAGCTCGAGACGAAGTGATCGACGAGCTTCATCGTGCCGGCTTCCTGCGAACCGTCGAAAATGCTCTTGCCCCGGCCAAGCACGACCGGAAAGGTCATCAACATCATCCGGTCGATCAGCCCGGCGGAGAGCAATGGCGGATAGAGGGTGCTGCTGCCCTGGATAAGCAGATCGCGGCCCTCGCTTTGCTTGAGCTCGGCGACTGCTTGCGCAGTGTCGCCGGACAGCCGGTGGCTGTTCTCCCATTCGAGCGGCTCGCGGGAGTGAGTCAGCACATATTTGTTGATGCGCTGAAATTTCTCTCCAATCGGATTGTCCTGGTTGTACGGCCAGTAACCGGAGAAGATGTCGTACGTGCGCTTGCCCAGCAGCAGGTCGTACTCGCCCATGATGACGCCCTCGAACGGGCCCATGTCTTCGCCCCACAAAGGCTGAACCCAGCCACCGTACTTGAAATCGCTGGTCGGATCTTCTTCCGGCCCGCCCGGCGCCTGCATTACGCCGTCGAGCGAGATGAACACGGCTGCGGTGAGCTTACGCATCGGTGGTCTCGCCGCTCAGGGCTGCTTCGATCTTCGCGACGTCGATCTTCTGCATCGTCATCATCGCGTCGAAAGCGCGCTTCGCCGCCGCCTTGTCGGGATTGGTATTCGCCTCCAGCAGCACGCGCGGCGTGATCTGCCAGGAAAAGCCCCATTTGTCCTTGCACCAGCCGCAGGCGCTCTCTTCGCCGCCGTTGCCGACGATCGCGTTCCAGTAGCGGTCGGTCTCTTCCTGGTCCTCGGTGACGACCATGAAGCTGACCGCTTCGTTGGGCTTGAAATTGGGGCCGCCGTTGAGGCCGACGAAAGAGCGCCCGAGCACGGTGAAGTCTACGGTCAGTTCCTCGCCCGTTTCGCCGCCGGGAAAGTCGCCCGGGGCGGTCATGTTGCCGCCGACCTGGCTGTCGGGGAACACGGACGCGTAAAATTCGGCGGCCTTGCGGGCCTCGCCTTTGTCGAACCAGAGGCAGGTGGTCAGTTTGTTCGCCATGATTTCCTCCTATTTGCCGCCGACAAGCGCGAATTCAGCGCCCTGCGGGTCGATACCGATGATGATCCAGTCCCCGCCGGGCACTTCATGCGGGCCCATCGCGACGGTGCCTCGGTTCTGCTCGATCGAAGCCTTCGCCGCCGCGATCGACGGCACCCGGATGTAATAACGCCATTTCGGCTGCTGCCCGGCCATCACTCCACACAAGGCTCCGATGCGGTCGCCGCGATGGTCGAGGAAGCGATACTCGCCGATATCGCCCATCGGCATGAAGTCGTCGCTCTTCCAGCCGAACCGGTCACCGTAAAATTCGCGAGCCGAGGCCGGGTCGGTCGTGCTCAGCTCGTTCCAGTTCACGCGTTGAGCCGCCGTCGCCGAGAAGACGTCGCTCTTCGCATCCGGATCGCTTGCCGGCGGGGTCGGGGTCATCACGTAGAATGGCGCGCCCTGGGGGTCGGCGACCATGGCGATCCGCCCGACGCCGGCGATATCGGCCACCATAAGCGTCTTGCCGCCGGCCGTCTCTATTTCACTCGTCGTCGAATCCACATCGTCGACGCAGACGTAGCCGAGCCACACTGGCCTGGCGCCTTGGGCAGCCATGTCCGCGTCCAGCCGAAGGACTCCGCCGGCATTGCCGCCGTCCGACCGCCGGATCATCCTGTAATCCATCGGCTGCTCGCCGGTCGGTTCAGGCTCGATGTCCCAGCCGACTAGGGCATCGTAAAAGGCTTTCGCGCCGTCCGGATCGGACGTCATCAGCTCGTACCAGATGAAGGTTCCGTGAGAGTCGCCGCGCGCTTTCGCGCTCACGGCAGGCGCAGCTTCGCTGCGGACGTCGGTCATGGTCGACCTCCCTAACTGAATCGGACGTGCGGGCGCCGGTCAGGCGGAAACGGGTGCGCCCGCTTCGATCGCCGGCTGCTCGGCGCTGTCGAGAATCTTCTCGAAGCCGCCCCAGAACATACGCTGGCCTGAGAACGGCATATCGCCCTCGGGCTTGAGGCTTTCATCCGACATGATCTTCTCCCACGCGGTGTCGCGGGTTTCCTTGTCGGGCCATTCGATGAACGAGAAGACGACCGCTTCGCCGTCCTCGGCCTTCACCGCGCGATAGAAATCCGTGACCTTGCCGTGCGGGACATCGTCGGAAATCGCTTCGACCACTCGCGTCGCTCCATGCTGCCGGAAGACCTTGGCCATCTTCGAGGCGAGTTCACGATAGGCATCGCGCTTGCCCTCCGGGACCGGTACGACGAAGCCGTCCGCATATTTGCCGCCGGCCGAGCCTTCTTCGACGATGGCGTCGAAGCCGCCGACGATCATCCGCTTGGCGTCAAAGGGCATGTCCTTGCCCATTTCCTGCATCCGCGGGTCGCTCATCATTTTCTCGTTGGCCGAGTCGCGAGCAGCCCGGTCGGGATATTCGAACCAGGCGAAGACGACCTTCTCTTCTGGAATCGCGTCGACGGCCTTGCGGAAATCGGTGACCTTTCCTTCCGGGACATCGCTGTCCCAGGCTTCGACGTGCCGGCGTACCCCGAACTCGCGCATGATCGGCGCGAACTCCTTCGACGACTTGGTGTAGGCGTCCCTGTTGGACTCGGGAACGGGTGCCACGAAACCTTCAAAATAGGTCATGCTGCTCCTCCTTCGACTCGGCTTAGCCTTTACGCTTCTTGCAAAGATTTTTCGCGACTCGATTCGCTTGCTTTCTGCGCTCCGTAATCCTAAATTGCAACCGTGACGTTAGAAAAACTAACTAGGTCTCGGCAAATCGAGCAAAAACGGCGGTACGACGATGCCTGCGGGCTTGCCCACGCGCTGGAATTGATCGGCGAGCGATGGGCGATGCTCGTGCTTCGCGAGCTCGCTTACGGGCCCAGGCGCTTTTCGGAGCTGAAAGCTGACCTTCAGGGGATTAGCGCAAACGTGCTGACCCAGCGCCTGACCGAGCTCGAGTCCCGGGGCCTGGTACGAAAGGCCAAGCTTCCGCCGCCGGCATCGGTCCAGGTCTATCAGGCAACCGAATGGGGCCTCGAGGCCATACCGATGATCGCCTCGCTGGGCAGGTGGGCAGCGCGAAGCCCTTCGCATGATCCGACGCTGCCGATGAGCCACGTGTCGGTAATCATGTCGCTTCAAACCCTTCTCTCGCCGGCTTTGGCAGAAGGTCTGAATGCAAGGATCGGGTTTCGCCTCGGCGATACCGAATATGTGACCGTCCTTCGCGACGGCCGGCTCGAGGTCGAGAGGGGCGGTCTTTCCAACTGCGACGTGATCTTCAGCGGAACCCCGACCGCCGTCGCCGCGGTCATCCATGGCGGAGCGCCGCTTGAATTGGTCACCATTGAAGGCGATATTGACCTGGCGCGGCGGTTCGTGACGCTTTTCCCTCTCCCGCCCAAAGTGGAAGCCGCGCGCTGACCCCGCTTATTGAGCCGCACTGGCCGCTGCCTTAAGGGCCGAATCGATGAACGATATTTCCAACGTGAACCCCGAAAGCCGAGCCGAAACGGCGATGGCGTCGCCCGACCGCATGGTGAAGTTGCGCGAGGCGTTCGGTGTCGATTCCGACATGGAAGTGCCCGCTTTCAGCGAGGCCGACGAGCGGGTTCCGGATCTCGATCCGGCTTATGTGTTCGATCCCAACACGACCCTCGCGGTCTGCGCCGGCTTCGCCCGCAACC
>DATAKH010000152.1:0-9498 GCA_036261735.1 Sphingomicrobium sp. | reverse complement strand
GACCCCGAACCTGTGGCTGTTCGAGGTCCGCGAGGACACGCTGCAATTCTACGAGCGCGCGTCGGGTGCCAGGATGCACGCCAATTATTTCCGCGTCGGCGGAGTCCGCGAGGATTTGCCGGAGAAGCTGTTCGCCGACATCGGCGACTGGCTCGACAACCGCCTGAAGCTGTTCGAGGACGCGATCAGTCTCGTTGCCGACAACCGCATCTTCAAGCAGCGCAACGTCGATATCGGCGTGGTCCACAAGGATGACGCCATTGCCTGGGGTTTCTCAGGACCGATGATCCGCGCGTCGGGCGTCCCATGGGACCTGCGCAAGTCGCAGCCGTACGAAGTCTATGACGGAATGGACTTCGACATTCCCGTCGGCACCAACGGCGACTGCTACGACCGCTTCATGGTCCGCGTCGAGGAAGTGCGGCAGTCGGCCAGGATCATGCGCCAGTGTCTGAAGGAAATGCCGCCGGGCCCGTTCGCGACCGACGACCGCAAGGTTTTCCCGCCGCCGCGCGCCCTGATGAAGACTTCGATGGAAGCGCTGATCCATCACTTCAAGCTCTACACCGAGGGCTATCACGTGCCCGCCGGCGAGGTTTATGTCGCCACCGAAAGCCCCAAGGGCGAGTTCGGCGTGTATCTCGTCTCCGACGGCACCAACCGGCCATACCGGTGCAAGATCCGCCCGACCGCGTTCAGCCACCTGCAGGCGATGGACTTCATGATGAAGGGCCACATGCTTGCCGACGTGACGGCGGTGCTCAGCGCCATCGACGTCGTCTTCGGGGAGTGCGATCGCTAATGGCCGGCAACGCACCCGTTGAGGATCCGGAGGTGATCGAGCGCTGGCGCGGCTTCGCCTGGACGGCGGAGAACGCAAAGACGGCCAAGGCGATTATCGCCAAATATCCTGCGGGCCGGCAGCATTCGGCGGTGCTCCCGCTTCTCGACCTTGCCCAGCGGCAGGTCGGGGCAGAGACGAATACACAAGGGTGGCTTCCGATCCCGGTGATGGAGTTCGTAGCCCGCGAGATCGACATGCCCTACGTTCGGCTGCTCGAAGTCGCGACCTTCTACACGATGTTCAACCTGCAGCCGGTGGGCCGCTTCCACGTGCAAGTGTGCGGGACGACGCCGTGCATGCTTCGCGGCTCCGACGACGTGCTCGACGCCTGCTACAAGCGCGGGCTTAAAAAGGGCCGGACGACCGAGGACGGGCTGTTCACCCTTAGCGAGGTCGAATGCCTCGGCGCTTGCGCCAATGCGCCGATGGTCCAGATCAACGACGACAATTACGAGGATTTGACCGCAGACAGCATGGCCGCGATCCTCGACGCGCTGGCGGCTGGCGAGACCCCGAAGCCCGGCCCACAGATCGAGCGGCAGACCAGCGCCCCCGAGACCGGCCCGACCAGCCTCAAGAAGATGGCCGAGCGCAATTACGACTATCGCTCGCAGTGGACCGACACGGCGGGAGAGGGCGCATCATGACAAATGTCCTGAAAATCATTGTCGCCATCGTCGTGATCGTGATCGCGTGGAAGATCATCAAGGGTATCCTGGGCCTCCTCGTCGGCCTCGCGATCGCCGGGCTCATCGTCTACGGTGGAATGAAGCTGCTGGAAGGACCGCGCAGCTGATGGGCTATACCGGGCCGCTGGCGGACAAGGACCGCATCTTCACCAACGTCTACGGCTACCAGTCGCCTTACCTGAAGGCGTCCAAGCAGCGCGGCGACTGGGACGAGACCGCCAAGCTGATGCAGATCGGCGAGGATGCGATCATCGAAGCGATCAAGACCTCTGGCCTTCGCGGCCGAGGAGGCGCCGGCTTTCCCACGGGGATGAAGTGGGGCTTCATGCCCAAGGAGCCCAAGCCCGGGAAACCGAACTTCCTGGTCATCAACGCCGACGAATCCGAGCCGGGATCGTGCAAGGACCGCGAGATTATCCGCCATGATCCGCACAAGCTGATCGAAGGGGCGCTGATCGCGAGCTTCGCGATGCGCGCTCGAGCCTGCTACATCTACATCCGCGGCGAGTTCATCCGCGAGGCAGAGGTTCTCGAGAAGGCCGTTGCCGAAGCCTATGACGCCGGCCTTCTCGGCAGGAACGCGGCTGGCTCGGGCTACGACTTCGACCTATTCGTCCACCGCGGGGCCGGCGCCTACATCTGCGGCGAAGAAACCGCGATGCTCAACAGCCTGGAGGGCAAGAAGGGCTGGCCAAGGCTCAAGCCGCCGTTCCCGGCCGGTGCGGGCCTCTACGGCTGCCCGACGACCGTCAACAACGTCGAATCGATCGCCGTCGTGCCGACCATCCTTCGCCGTGGCGCGTCGTGGTTCGCAAGCATCGGGCGAGAGAAGAACGAAGGCACCAAGCTGTTCCAGCTGTCGGGCCATATCAATACGCCCTGCGTGGTCGAAGAGAGCATGAGCATCAGCTTCCGCGAACTGATCAGCCGCCACGGCGGCGGAATCCGCGGCGGCAGGAACGCCGATGATTTCAGCAATTTGCTGGCGGTCATTCCCGGCGGATCTTCGGTTCCTCTGGTGCCGGCCGAGGAAATCCTCGACGCTCCGATGGACTTCGATGGCCTCAAGGCGCTGGGGTCCGGCCTTGGAACCGCGGCGGTCATCGTCATGGACAAGTCGACCGACATCGTCCGTGCGATCAGCCGGATCAGCTATTTCTACAAGCACGAGAGCTGCGGCCAGTGCACCCCGTGCCGCGAGGGCACCGGCTGGATGTGGCGGGTGATGGAGCGCCTCCGCGAAGGGGACGCCAGCGTCGAGACGATCGACAAGCTTCTCGACGTCACCAAGCAGGTGGAGGGCCACACCATTTGCGCGCTGGGCGACGCCGCGGCTTGGCCGATCCAGGGGCTGATCCGCCACTTCCGCCCGGAGCTGGAGCGCCGGATCGCCGAGCGCCGTAGCCGCGAGATGCTCGAAGCAGCGGAATAGACAGTCCGGCCCCCGTGATCCGGGGCTTGCCAATACAGCTGTAAGGCGCAACGCTGCCGCATCCGACTCATGTCGATTGGGAGGGGACGACGATGAAGAGTTCTCTGTGTACGCTTCTTGGAGCAGCGATTCTGGCAACTGGATTTCCGGCAAATGCACAGGTGGCGCCGCCGAATCCCGACCGGGGTGGGCCGCCGCCGCCGCCGCCGAGCGGCGAGGACATCGGTCGCCGCAACGACGATTTCTGGGCCAGGTACGACACGCAGCTTCGCATGAAGGACGTGAACTCGCCGGAGTCGCGCGCCGGCCCGGCCGCAGTGGCTCGATGCGTCGTGTCAAAAGCGAAGGGGAAGGCCGGCACGCTCGTCGGCGGCGCATTCACCGACGACCCCAAATACGGCGAGCTGATGAGCGCGCTTCAGAACAAATATTCCCGCTGCGTCGATACCGTGGCGGTCGGGCTATCGATGGATCTGGTCAATGCCGCAGTTGCGGAAGAATTGCTCCGCGTCGAGCCGCCCGCCGTCCCGGAACGCGCAACGATCGCGGATGTGGCGGCCGCCAAGGCCTTTTACGTTGAGACCAAGGGGCTCACGATAGAAGGTATTGGGCGTTGCCTTGCGGTCTACTCCCCAGGCCTTGCCTATCGGGTGGTTCAGACGCCCCCCGCCTCACCGGAGGAATCGGCTGCGCTTGCGGCTGTTTTCGCAAAAACGCCGGAGTGCGGGCGTTCGGCGCCTCCGGCGGGGATTGCGCCGGCCTATCAGCGCGCCGCGGTTGCAACCGGCCTCTATCACTGGACCCACCGCGGTTAGATTCGGCGGGGCAATTACTCTCCGTACGGCGGATTTTCACCTCTCTGGACCCTGAAAACCGTGGTTCGTGCCCCGCTGTGCCCGGTGAGCGCTTGCGTTAGCCGCCTCGGAAGTTAGGAGGCTGCCAGCGCCGTGCGCGTTTGTGCTCGCCACAGGTTGAGGTCCACGAAGTGAAGCTGCTCCTAGCCATTGCCATCGTCGCGATCCTCGCCGTCGTCGTCCTGGCGATGCAGCGTTCGGGGCCGCGCGTGACGAAGATCGACCGCGAAGTCGATCGGGAGGACCGCGATGCCTAAGGTGACGGTCGACGGCGTCGAAATCGACGTTCCGCAGGGCGCGACCGTGCTTCAGGCCTGCGAACTGGCGGGCAAGGAGATCCCGCGCTTCTGCTACCACGAACGCCTCTCGATCGCCGGCAATTGCCGCATGTGCCTGGTGGAGGTCGCTCCCGGCCCGCCCAAGCCGCAAGCGAGCTGCGCTCTTCCCGCTGCCGACGGCCAGGCCATCCGCACCGACAGCGAGATGGTGAAGAAGGCGCGAGAGGGGGTGATGGAGTTCCTGCTCATCAATCACCCGCTCGACTGCCCGATCTGCGACCAGGGCGGCGAATGCGACCTTCAGGACCAGGCGATGGCCTACGGCCGCAGCTTCTCGCGCTTCAAGGAGAACAAGCGCGCGGTCGACGACAAATATATGGGCCCGGTCATCAAGACGTCGATGAACCGGTGCATCCAGTGCACGCGCTGTGTCCGTCTTGCCGAGGAAGTCGCCGGAGTGCCCGAGATCGGGATGCTCTACCGCGGCGAGGATTCGCAGATCACCACCTATCTCGAGCGGACGGTGACCAGCGAGCTTGCCGGCAATCTCGCCGACGTCTGCCCGGTCGGTGCGCTGCTCCAGAAGCCGCAATTGTTCGAATATCGGCCGTGGGAGCTTCGCCGGGTTCCGGCGATCGACGTGATGGACGCGGTCGGATCGAATATCCGCCTCGACGTGCGCCAGCGGCAGGTCATGCGGATCCTTCCGCGCGTCAACGACGACGTCAACGAGGAGTGGATTTCCGACAAGACACGCCACCACGCCGATGCGCTCGTCCGCAACCGGCTCGACCGGCCGTGGGTGCGCGAAAACGGCAAGCTTCGCGAGGCCGACTGGAACGAGGCGCTTGGGATTTTCGCCGACAGGCTGAAAGCGGCGGGAAGCAAGGTCGCTGCGATCGCCGGCGACCTGCTGGACGCGGAAACCATGTATGCAGCCAAGGCGCTGCTGAAGGCGCAGGGGTCTGAGCTTCTGGAAGGGCGGCAGACCGGGCTGGACTATGACGTGTCGAATCTCGGCGCAGTCGCGTTCAACTCAACCATCGCCGGCATCGAGGAGGCGGATGCAGTCCTTCTGATCGGCTCCAATCCGCGCTGGGAAGCGCCGCTTGTGGCCACTCGGCTCCGCAAGGTGGCGAAGAAGGGCGGCAAGATTTTCGCGATCGGCCCCGAAACCGACCTGGCGATGCGGGTCGAATGGCTCGGCGACGATCTGAAGCTGCTTGGGAAGCTGCCAAAGGCAGTCAAGGACGCCTTTTCCAGTGCCGAGCGTCCGGCCGTGATTCTTGGGCCCGGCGCGCTCGCGGCAGGAGCCATGGGCGCGGCACTGGCGCTGGTCGAACCGCTCGGGTTGGTGAAGCGCGGCTGGAACGGCTTCAACGTTCTTCATACCTCGGCCTCACGGATGGCGGGCCTGATCCTGGGATTCGCGCAAAAGCGCGGGTTGTCGGACATCGAGGCGGCGAAGCCCGGCGTCGTGCTGCTGCTTGGCGCCGACGAGATGCCCGCCGACCGCCTCGGCGAGGCATTCAAGGTCTATATCGGCCACCACGGCGACAATGGCGCCCGCCACGCCGACCTGGTGCTTCCCGGCGCGGCCTACAGCGAAAAGCACGGCACCTACGTCAACATGGAAGGCCGGGTTCAGCGCGGTGAGAAAGCCGTGTTCCCGCCGGGCGAAGCGCGCGAAGACTGGACGATCTTCCGGGCGGTGTCGGAGCTTCTCGGCAACCCACTTGCCTTCGACAGCTACGCCGAGCTCCGAGCAGCGATGATTGCCGAGCATCCGCAACTCGCCACCGAGGGCCTGCTCAAGCTAAAATGGGCGCCGCCCAGGCTCGATTCCAAGGCGACGGGACCGGTGACCTATCCGATAGGCGATTTCTACCTCACCAACGCGATCACCCGCGCCAGCCCGACCATGCACCTGTGTTCGGAGGAAATCCTTCACGGGCACTTCGAAACCCTGGAGGCGGCGGAGTGACAGCCTACTTCCAGAATTGGTTCACCTACGAATGGTCGTGGTTCCTTGCCACGATCGTCGGCATCCTCGTCATCGCCCTTCCGCTGATGCTGGCGGTGGCAATGATCATCTATGCCGACCGCAAAATCTGGGCGGCGATGGCCTTGCGCCGTGGCCCGAACGTAGTTGGACCGTGGGGGCTGCTGCAGAGCTTTGCCGACGGCCTAAAGGTGTTCCTGAAGGAGACCATCGTCCCGTCGGCTGCGAACAAGGGGCTGTTCATGATCGCCCCGATCGTCAGCTTCACGGTCGCCTTGATCGTCTGGGCAGTGATCCCGTTCGATCTCGGCGTCGTCCTCGCCGACATCAACGTCGGGCTCCTCTACGTGCTCGCGGCCTCATCTCTCGGAGTTTACGGCGTGATCGTCGCCGGCTGGGCGTCCAACTCGAAATATCCCTTCTTTTCGGCGCTTCGCGCTGCCGCGCAGATGGTGAGCTACGAAGTCTCTATCGGCTTCGTCTTGATCAGCGTCGTCCTCTACGCGAACAGCTTCAACCTAACCGAGATCGTGATGATGCAGCAGGGCCATGTGCTCGGGCTGCTCAACGGTTTTGGTTTCAACCCGCTTCTTTTCCCGATGGCGGTGGTTTTCCTGATCAGCTCGATGGCGGAGACATTTCGCACGCCGTTCGATCTCGTCGAGGCCGAGAGCGAGCTCGTGGCCGGCTTCCAGACCGAATATTCGTCGATGAGCTTCGCGCTCTTCTGGCTCGGCGAGTACGGCAACGTCCTCCTGATGTGCGCACTCAACGCCATCCTGTTCTGGGGCGGCTTCCTCCCTCCGATCGACTGGGCGCCGCTCTACTGGATTCCCGGAATTCTCTGGTTGTTTGCCAAGATCCTGTTCTTCTTCTTCGTGTTCAGCTGGGTGAAGGCCACGGTGCCGCGCTACCGCTACGACCAACTGATGCGGCTCGGCTGGAAGATCTTCCTGCCGCTCAGCATCATTTTCGTCGTCCTCGTGTCCGGCTGGCTCATGCTTACCAGGTACGGAGGCGCGTCATGATCGCGCATTGGATCAAGTCATTCGCCCTGTGGGAGTTCATCGGCGCCCACTGGCTGACGCTGAAATATTTCTTCAAGCCCAAGGCGACGATCAACTACCCGTACGAGAAGGCGCCCCAGAGCCCGCGCTTCCGCGGCGAGCATGCGCTGAGGCGCTACCCCAATGGCGAGGAGCGCTGCATCGCCTGCAAGCTGTGCGAGGCGATCTGCCCGGCGCTCGCAATCACCATCGAAGCCGAGCCGCGCGAAGACGGCAGCCGCCGGACCACCCGCTACGACATCGACATGGTCAAATGCATCTATTGCGGGCTGTGCCAGGAGGCGTGCCCGGTGGATGCCATCGTCGAAGGGCCAAACCTCGAATTCGCGACCGAAACGCGCGAGGAATTGCTCTACGACAAGGCCAAATTGCTTGCCAACGGCGACAGGTGGGAACAGGCGATTGCCGCCAACCTTGCCGCCGACGCACCGTACCGATAACCGCGCCGCAACAGGGTTTTCCGACTTGATCGCACTCATCGCCTTTTACCTGTTCGCGACGCTCACCATCGCTTCGGCGGTGGCGGTGATTTTCGCGCGCAACCCGGTTCACAGCGTGCTCTGGCTGATCCTCGCCTTCTTCAACGCTGCGGGGCTCATGCTCCTCGCGGGAGCCGAGTTCATCGCGCTGCTCCTGGTCATCGTCTACGTCGGCGCGGTCATGGTGCTGTTCCTGTTCGTCGTCATGATGCTCAACATCGACTTCGCGACGCTTCGCTCCGGCTTCACCAGGAACCTTCCGTTCGGCATCATCGTCGCGCTGGTGCTACTTGCCGAAATGGTGCTCGCCGTCAGCGCCTGGAAGGCGGGCGCGGGGATCAGCGGCGCTGCTCCGCCCGAGGCGCGGGTGCCGAATATCGTTGCCCTGGGGGAGCTTCTTTACAGCCGCTACCTGTTCCCGTTCGAGATCGCGGGGCTCGTGCTGCTGGTGGCGATGATCGGCGCCATCGTCCTCACTCACCGAAGCCGCCCCGACGCCCGGCCGCAGGACATTTCGAAACAGGTCCGGCGCCGTCCGGAGGACGCGGTCAAGCTGACCCAGCCCGAAGTGGGTGAGGGGGTGAAGCTGTGATCGGCCTGGGCCATTACCTCACCGTGGCCGCGATCCTGTTCGTGCTCGGGGTGCTCGGAATCTTCATCAATCGCCGCAACGTGATCCTGATGCTGATGGCGATCGAGCTGATCCTGCTCGCTGTCAGCATCAACCTGGTCGCGTTCAGCGCCTTCCTCGGCGATTTGTCCGGGCAGGTGATGGCGATGTTCGTGCTGACCGTCGCCGCCGCCGAGGCCGCGATCGGCCTCGCGATCCTCGTTATCTTCTTCCGCCGCAAGGGTTCCATCGCGGTTGACGCAGCGGACAGGATGCGCGGCTGATGAGCATGGCCCTGTCGCTCGAGCTGATCGTCTTCCTGCCGCTGATCGCCGCGATTATCGCGGGACTCGGCGGTCCCTGGATCGGCAAGCCCGCAGCCAAGGTGCTGACGACCGGCGCGCTATTCGTCGGCGCGGCGCTGAGCTGGCCCATCTTCTTCTCCTACATCGCCGGTGGCGCCGAGGCCCAGGTGGTGCCGGTGCTCGAGTGGATCCGGTCGGGCGACCTGCAAGTCGAATGGGCGCTTCGCGTCGACGCCCTGACCGCGGTGATGCTGGTCGTGGTGACCACCGTCTCCTCGCTCGTCCACCTCTACAGCTGGGGCTATATGGAGGAAGACCCGGGTCAGACCCGCTTCTTCGCCTACCTCTCGCTGTTCAGCTTCGCGATGCTGATGCTGGTTACGGCCGACAGTCTCGTGCAGATGTTCTTCGGCTGGGAAGGGGTGGGCCTCGCTTCCTACCTGCTTATCGGTTTCTGGTACCACAAGCCGTCGGCCAATGCGGCGGCTCTCAAGGCGTTTGTCGTCAACCGCGTCGGCGACTTCGGTTTCAGCCTCGGCATTTTCGGGACGTTCCTGGTGTTCGGCACCGTTTCGATCCCGGCCATCCTCGCCGCGGCTCCCGCCATGGCTGGTTCGAGCATCGGGTTCGCCGGCATGCGCGTCGATACGATGTCCTTGCTCTGCATTCTCCTGTTCATCGGAGCGATGGGCAAGTCGGCCCAGCTCGGCCTCCACACTTGGCTTCCCGACGCGATGGAGGGCCCAACTCCGGTCAGCGCCCTCATCCATGCAGCGACCATGGTCACCGCCGGCGTGTTCATGGTCTGCCGCCTGTCGCCGATGTTCGAAGTCGCGCCCATCGCGCTGCACGTCGTCACTTATATTGGCGCCGCGACCTGCTTCGTCGCCGCGACGATCGGCACGGCGCAGAACGACATCAAGCGCGTAGTCGCTTAT
>DATAKH010000148.1:0-13007 GCA_036261735.1 Sphingomicrobium sp. | reverse complement strand
GCGGGTTCGAGGCTCCGGAAGCCAATGTGCGCGCGGTCAGGTTCGCGACCGAGAAGCCTTATTCCGAAGGCGTCATCGAAGAGCGCAAGCTGTTCATGGAGCTGATGAGCGGCACCCAGGCGAAAGCGCAGCAATATTTCTTCTTCGCCGAACGCAAGGCCGCCAAGATCGACGACATCCCCGAGGACACCCAGCCGCGCGACGTCCGCAAGGTCGGAGTGATCGGTGCCGGCACGATGGGCGGCGGAATTTCGATGAATTTTCTCAGCGCCGGGATTCCCGTCACGATCGTAGAAATGGGACAAGAGGCACTCGAGCGCGGCACCGGCGTGATCCGCAAGAATTACGAAGCAAGCGCCGCCAAGGGCCGGTTCACCGGCGAACAGGTCGAAAAAGCGATGGGGCTGCTGTCGCCGACGCTCGACTTCGAAGCGCTCGCCGACTGCGACCTGATCATCGAGGCGGTTTACGAGAATATGGACGTGAAGAAGGAAGTGTTCGGGCGGCTCGACAAGATCGCCAAACCCGGTGCCATCCTTGCGTCCAACACTAGCTATCTCAACGTCAACGAAATCGCGGCGTCGACGTCGCGGCCGCAGGACGTGCTGGGAATGCACTTCTTCTCGCCAGCCAATGTGATGAAGCTGCTGGAAGTGGTCCGCGGCGAAAAGACCGCACCTGACGTCCTTCTCACCGCAATGCGGCTGGGCAAGAAGATCAGGAAAGTGCCGGTGGTCGCGGGCGTCTGCCACGGCTTCATCGGCAACCGGATGCTGATGCCGAGGCAAATCGAGGCGACGAAGCTGCTGCTGGAGGGCGCGACCCCCGAGCAGGTGGACAAGGTCCACGTCGACTTCGGGATGCCGATGGGCCCGTTCCAGATGGCCGACCTCGCCGGCGTCGATATCGGCTGGCACCGCGACCCCAACCGGGTCGAGAACATCCGCGACGCGCTCTGCGCGATCGAGCGCTGGGGACAGAAGAAGGGCGCGGGCTTCTACGATTACGACGAGAAGCGGAAGCCCAGCCCGTCGCCGGTGGTGCAGGAGATCATCGAAAAATTCGCCGCAGCGAAGGGCGTCGAACGCCGTGAGATCACCGACCAGGAAATCGTCGAGCGAACGATTTATCCGATGGTCAACGAAGGCGCGAAGATCCTTGAGGAAGGCATGGCGCAGCGCGCGTCCGACGTGGATGTCGTCTGGGTCTATGGCTACGGCTGGCCGGTCTACAAGGGCGGGCCGATGTACTGGGCCGACAATATCGAGGGCCTGACCAAGATTGTTGCCGGCCTGAAACGGCAGGAGGAAAGGATAAAGCCCGATTTTACCTTCTCCAAGCTGTTGCTCGAGAAGGCGGAAAGCGGAGAGAAGTTCACTCGCTAGTGCGCGGCTCGTTCGGCACGATAGCCAGCGCAACCAGGGCCAGCGCAGCGACTGCGGCTCCGGCGAGGAAGGTGGCGCTGGCGCCATTGCGGTCCCAGAGCCAGCCGCCGGCAATGCTGGCCAGAACGGTCGCGATCCCCGTCACGAAGTAAAAGGCGCCGAAGCTGGTCGCCCGAAGGTGCTCAGGCGCGCTGTCGGCGATCATTCGAGCGAAAATCCCTTGGGTCAGCGCCATGTGCGCCCCCCACAGGAGAACGCCGATCGTCAGGCCCGCGAAGCCGAAGCCGCCGGCCAGGACGAGGTCGCCGGCGATCAGTACTGCGATTCCGGCCATGAGGATGGACCGGGGAGCGATCCGGTCGCTCAGCGCTCCGGCTGGATAGGCGAGCGCCAGGAAGCCGAGGTTGAACAGCACGAGCGCGAGCGGCGAAAGCGCGGGCGAAAGCCCCAGGTCCAGGCCGCGGAGGATAAGGAAGCTCTCCGAGAAACGGGCGAGCATGAAGAGGAATCCGACGGCCAGCAGCCGCTGGGTCTGCTTGCTGATCTCCCGAAAACCGCGGAACAAGGGCTGTCGGTCGCGCTTCGGTCTTGCCGGCGCCGTTTCGCGGATCGCGAACAGCACCAGCAGTGCCGACAGCGCGGCGGGAATGGCCGCGATCCAGAAAACGGTGCGGATGTCGTTCGCAAGCGCGAACATCAGCGCCACGGCGAGAACGGGCGCGAGCAGTGCGCCCACCGTGTCGAGCGCCTGGCGAAGCCCGAAGGCGCGGCCGCGAATTGCGGGCGGAGTTTCGTCAGCGATCATCGCGTCGCGCGGGGCACCCCGGATACCTTTGCCGATCCGGTCGGCGAATCGCGCCGCCGCAATCGGCCAGGCGCCGTTGGCGAGCGGGAACAGCGGCTTCGACAAGGCGGCAAGACCATAGCCGAGAAGGATCCACGGCTTGCGTTTGCGGCTGCGGTCAGACAGCCGGCCAGAGACCAGCTTGGCGAAAGACGCAGTGCCCTCGGCAATTCCGTCAATGGCTCCAAGCGCAATGACGGGGAGCCCGAGCACCGAGGTGATGAACACGGGAAGCAGCGCATGGTAGATCTCGCTGCTCAGATCCATCAGCAGGCTGACGAAGCCGAGCACCCACACGGTGCGGGGGAGGGCGGGACGCTTGCTCACCAGCGCTTGATTGCGAGCAGCGGAGCGACGACGCAATCACATACCGTCAGATAGCTTCGCTCCGCTTCGGACGGCAATTGCAGTTGACAGCTACAACCTTATTGCTGTTGAAACAGTTGCCGTGCAGCAATTCACCTTTTCGCACACCCCCTCGGCGCTTGCCGCGCGGTTCACGACCGTCGCTCACAAGTGGGTCGCCGACGGACCCGCCGAGCGCGCCGAGGCTGCCCGGCGCAAGCTGCTGACGGCGATTGCCGACAACGAGCCGGCGACCCTCAATGAAGCCGCGGCCGCGGTCGAGCGCGGGGCGCCCGCTGTAAGCCGCTCGGTGGAGGGACTGGTCAGGTCCGGGCTGGTCGAGCGCGAGCCGGACCCGCACAACCGCCGGCGCCTGGCGCTTCGCCTGACCCAGGCCGGCCGCGACGAGCTCGCCCGAAGCCCCGTTTCCAATCGCGCCCTTCGAACCAAGCTCGAGCGGCTGGCGCACAGCGAGCTGCGAGCCGTTGAGCGCGCCATCGAGATCATGGAACGCGGCTTGTAAAAGGGGCTTTCGGTCCCATGTTGCGTTGCAACAATGGCGCGATTCCTGTAGGGGCGCCGCTCAATTTTTCAGGAAAAGATGATGAACCTGCGTAACGTGGCAATCATCGCCCACGTCGATCACGGCAAGACGACCCTTGTCGACCAGCTGTTCCGCCAGTCGGGCACCTTCCGCGACAACCAGCGCGTGGAAGAGCGCGCGATGGATTCGAACGACCTGGAGAAAGAGCGCGGGATCACCATCCTGGCCAAGTGCACGTCGGTCGAATGGGACCATGACGGAGAGACGACGCACATCAACATCGTCGACACGCCCGGCCACGCCGACTTCGGCGCCGAGGTCGAGCGAATCCTGAGTATGGTCGACGGGGTCATCCTTCTCGTCGACGCCGCCGAAGGGCCGATGCCGCAGACCAAGTTCGTCACCGGAAAGGCGCTCTCGCTGGGGCTTCGGCCGATCGTCGTCGTCAACAAGATCGACCGTCCCGACGCCCGCCCCGCCGAAGTCCTCGACGAGGTGTTCGAGTTGTTCATCAACCTCGACGCCAGCGACGAGCAGCTCGATTTCCCGACGCTCTACGCGTCCGGCCGGGCCGGCTATGCGGGCCTCACCGACGACGTCCGTTCGGGCGACCTGACGCCGCTGTTCGAGACCATCGTCAGCCACGTTCCCGCTCCCGGGCTTGACCCCGAGGCCGAGTTCAAGATGCTCGCCACCTTGCTCGACCGCGACCCGTTCCTGGGCCGGATCCTGACCGGGCGGATCGAGAGCGGACGGCTCAACGTCAACATGCCGATCAAGGCGATCGACGTCGACGGCAAGGTCGTCGAGGAGGGCCGCGCAACCAAGGTGTTCGCCTTCCGCGGGCTCGAGAGAGTGCCAGTTGAAGCGGCGCAGGCGGGGGACATCGTCGCCATCGCCGGCCTCGTCAATGCGACGGTCTCCAACACCATTGCCGACCCCGCCGTCGCCGAGCCGGTGGCCAAGGCCCGCCCGATCGACCCGCCGACTCTGGCAATGAGCTTCTCGGTCAACGACAGCCCTTATGCCGGCCGCGACGGCGACAAGGTCCAGAGCCGAGTCATCCGCGATCGACTGGAGCGCGAGGCCGAGGGCAATGTCGCGATCCGCGTCACCACGGCGGCCGACAACGACAGCTTCGAAGTCGCCGGCCGCGGCGAGCTCCAGCTCGGCGTTCTCATCGAGACGCTGCGCCGCGAGGGCTTCGAGCTGTCGATCAGCCGTCCGCGAGTGCTGTTCCGCAACGGCCCCAACGGTCGCGAGGAGCCGTATGAGACGGTCGTCATCGACGTCGACGACGAATTCACCGGCACCGTCATCGACAAGATGGCGCTCCGCAAGGCGGAGATGACCGACATGCGCCCGTCGGGCGGGGGCAAGACCCGGCTGACCTTCTCGGCCCCCTCTCGCGGCCTGATCGGCTATCACGGCGAGTTCCTGTCCGACACCCGCGGCACCGGCATCATGAACCGATTGTTCGAGAAGTACGGGCCGTACAAGGGCCCCATCCAGGGCCGCCAGAACGGAGTCCTGATCTCGATGGAGCAGGGCGAGGCGGTGGCCTATGCGCTCAACGCTCTCGAGGAGCGTGGAGTCCTGTTCATCTCGCCCGGCGACAAGCTCTACGAAGGCATGGTCATCGGCGAGAACGCCAAGCCCCAGGACCTCGAGGTCAACCCCTTGAAGTCCAAGCAGCTGACCAACTTCCGCGCCTCCGGCCCGAAGGACGAGAGCATCCGCCTGACCCCGCCGCGGCGGATGAGCCTGGAACAGGCGATCGCCTACATCCAGGACGACGAACTGGTCGAAGTGACGCCCAAGCACATCCGGATCAGGAAGCGCCACCTCGACCCGCACGAGCGCAAGCGGGCGGCGCGAAGGGCGGAGGCAGCCTAAGCCTTACAGGGCTTGATCTCGCTCGGTTTCGGGCGCTCGCCGACCGGTTCGAACGAGGCGAAATAAGCGTCGCCGTTTTCCATCGATTGGAACTGGCGAAGCTTCAGTCCGACCGCTGCGAACTCACAGCGCAGCAGGGCAGGCGGCATTCCGTGGCGCTGGGGCGGTCGGTCGGCGTCGACGACGATGAGAAGCGCGCCGGGCTTTAGCGCCTCGCGGAGGTTCCACAGGAATGCGTAGGGCGACTCGACCTCGTGGTAGACGTGGACGAGGAAGACCCGGTCCAACGATCGCGGCGGAAGCTTTGGATCGTCAGGCTCGCCCAGCGTTACGGCAACGTTCTGCAAATTCTCCCGCTGCACGCGCTCGGCCAGGCGGTCGCGGACTTCGGGGAGGATGTCTTCGGCGAGCACTCGGCCGTGGGAGCCTACGACCGGGGACAGGCGGACCGCATAATAGCCGGTGCCCGCGCCGACGTCGGCGACCCACATTCCAGGCTTCACCCCGGCGAGCTCGATGACCTTCGTCGCTTCGCCCATCCGGTCGCGGGCATTCTCGGTGGAGAAGGAATTGCCGACGATCGCGGCGACCGGCCGGTTCGGCTTGGGGAAGCGGTCCTCTTCGGGTTGCGAGCGGCACGAAGCGACCAGCAGCAGCGCCAGGAGCGCCGGCGCAGCGCGCCGCCTATTCGACATCCTCGACCTCGATCTTCTCGCCGGTTACCCGTTGCGAGAGCGCGGCCGCCATGAAGCGGTCGAGGTCGCCGTCGAGCACGTCGCCGGGGCTCGTCGAAGTGACCCCGGTGCGAAGGTCCTTCACAAGCTGGTACGGCTGAAGCACGTAGCTCCGGATCTGGTGGCCCCAGCCAATGTCGCTCTTTGTGGCATTGGCGGCGTCGGCCTCCGCCTCGCGCTTCTGCAACTCGGCTTCGTAAAGTCGGGCCTTCAACTGTTTCATGGCCGAGGCGCGGTTCTTGTGCTGCGAGCGCTCGTTCTGGCAGGCGACGACGATGCCGGTCGGGACGTGGGTTATGCGCACTGCGCTGTCGGTGGTGTTGACGTGCTGCCCGCCGGCCCCTGAAGCCCGGTAGGTGTCGACCCGGAGGTCCGATTCGTTGACCTCGATCTCGATGTCCTCGTCGACCTCGGGGTATACCCACACGCTCGAGAAGCTGGTGTGGCGGCGGGCGTTGGAATCGTAGGGGCTGATCCGGACCAGCCGGTGGACGCCGCTTTCGGTCTTGAGGTTGCCGTAGGCGTTCTCGCCCTTGACCAGGATCGTCGCCGACTTGATCCCCGCCTGCTCGCCGGAATGGTGATCGATCATCTCGACCTTGCATCCGTGCCGCTCGCCCCAGCGGGTGTACATTCGAAGCAGCATTTCCGCCCAGTCCTGGCTTTCGGTGCCGCCGGCCCCCGCATTGACCTCGACATAGGCGTTGTTGGCGTCGGCCTCGCCGGCAAGAAGCGCGGCGACCTTGTCGCGCTCGGCACGCTCGGCGAGGTCGGCAAGGCTTTTGACCGCATCGTCGACCAGCGCCGAGTCGCCCTCGCTTTCGGCAAGCTCCATAAGCTCGACGACATCGGCCAGTTCGCGCTCGATGGCCTGGGTCGCACCGATTGCCTCGTCGAGCCGCCGCCGCTCGCGCATCACCTCCTGGGCCGCCTTGGGATCGTCCCACAATTGCGGGTCTTCGACCTTTGCGTTCAGCTCCTCGAGACGCTTTTGCGCGCGGTCCCAGTCGAGGAACCGGCGAAGGAGCGCCGTCGCGGCGTTGATCTGGTCGACATTGGCTTGCGCTTCGGCGCGCATGGCGATCGGTCTTTCCGTAAGGAGTTGCCGTACGCCGCTACTGAGCGGCGGTGGGGTTTTGCAAGGGCGCCGGTTGCGGCGCCTGATATTGGGTCACCGGAGCGGGCGCCTGATATTGCGGCTGCGACGCGACTGCTCGCCGAGCCGGGAGACGCTCGCGGGGCTGTTCCTGATCCTCCGCCTGGTCCTGCCTGCCGTGGCGGTTGCGGAAGCTTCGCCTCGGTTCCGTCTGGGGCTGGAATGCCTCCCAGATGACGGCCGATTTCGGGTCGACGGCGGTCGGGAAGGTCCCGAATACCTTCCGCCCGCTCGCCCGGTCGATCCGGACCCACCGGATCCCGGCGGGAGCGACGAAGGGAAGCTTCGGCCGGTCCTTCAGCGCTGTCTTCGCCCATTCCTTGAAGATCGGGGCCGCGACCCGGCCGCCCTGGGCCCAACCACCAAGCGGCCGCGGCTGGTCGTAGCCGAGATAGACCGCGGCGACGATGTCGGGAGTTCCGCCGGCGAACCAGACGTTGGTCGGGCCGCTGGTGGTCCCGGTCTTGCCGAACAGCGGACGGTCGAGATCGCGCAGCACCGTCGCGGTCCCGCGCTCGATGACGCCTTCCATGATGTGCACCATCTGGAACGCCGCCATCGGGTCGAGCAGCTGCTTCGTCCTCACCGGCGGCCTCGGCATCGGCTTCCCGTCCCAGTCGGCCGCGTTGCAACCCTGCATGATCGCGCAGCGGTTGTCGGAGCGGAAGATGACCTTCCCGTCGCGGTCCTGGACATAGTCGATCGTCGTCGGAGTGACCGAGCGGCCGTGGTTGGCGAGGATCGCATAGGCGTTGACGAGGCGGGCAACGGTGGTGTCGCCTGCGCCAAGCGCGATCGAGAGATAATTCGGATAATCGCCGACTCCGAGCTTGCGCGCCGTATCGGCGACCTTGGAGATTCCGACCTTCGAAGCGGTGCGGACCGTCATCAGGTTGCGCGACTGCTCGACTCCCCAGCGCATGGTCTTCGCGCCTGCGTAGCGGTGGTCGAAATTGGTGAAGCACTTGTTCCCCAGCCCCGCTCCCTGCCAGACGCAGAAGGGCGCATCGACGACGATGCTTGCCGGAGTCATGCCGTTCTCGAGCGCGGTCTCGTAGACCAGCGGCTTGAATGCGGAGCCCGGCTGCCGCATCGCCTGGGTCGCGCGGTTGTAGGACGAGCCGACCACGTCGAAGCCGCCCTGCATAGCGAGGATCCTGCCGGTGTGGACTTCCTGCGCAAGCATCCCGCCCGACACCTCAGGGATCGACCGAAGCGCATAATTGCCGTCGCCGAGGTCCTTGACGACGATGATCATTCCCGGCCGGAAGTTGCTGAACGCCGAGCCGCCGCCGCCGCGCTTAGGCTGCGAGGCGGCCGAAGCGGGAAGGGTCGCGGTGGAGCCGTTGGCGAAGCCGATCTCGGCGGAACTGGAATCTTTCGACAGGATCACGGCCTTGCGCCAGTCGGGAAAGCCGGTGCCGATGGGGGTGCGGTCGAGAAGACCCGCCCAGTCGCCTGACACGTCGATGCTCTTTTCGAGGTCTCGCCAGCCGCGGCCGCCGTCGAAACTGGCAAGACCTTCGCGAAGCGCGTTGGCCGCTGCTTCCTGCATCACCGGGTCGACCGACGAGCGGACCCACAGGCCGCCGGCGTACACGCTGTTGGGACCGTCCTCGGCAGTCTCGCCGAAGCGCTTGAGTAGCTCGCGGCGGACTTCTTCGATGAAATAACCGCCCATGTCGCGGAAATGCTCGCCGGCCCCGTAGCGGATCGTCCCCAGCGGCATCGAGGCCGCGGAGTGCCATTGCGCCTCGGTGATCTTGTCATTCTGGTACATCTCGCGGAGCACATAATTGCGGCGGGCTAGGGCCCGCTCGGTGGCCCGCTCGGGATCGTAATTGGCAGGAGCCTTGGGAAGCACGGCAAGATAGGCCGCCTCTGGAAGCGTCAAATCGTCGACGTCCTTGTCGAAATAGGCGCGCGCCGCCGCCTGTACGCCGTAAGCGTTTCGGCCGAGGAAAATCTGGTTGAGGTAGAGTTCGAGGATCTCCTCCTTGCTCAGCACCGACTCCAGCCGGAAGGCGAGGATCGCCTCGCGGATCTTGCGACCGATATTGTAGCTGCTGTCCTGAAGCAGTCCCTTGGCCACCTGCTGGGTGATCGTCGAACCGCCGCGGGCGCGGCCACCGCCGGTGATGGTCTTGGCTGCGAAATCGCCCACAGCGCCAAGGAGGCCCGGATAATCGATGCCGCCATGCGAGAAGAAGGTCTTGTCCTCGGCCGACACGAAGGCGTTGATCACGACTGGCGGAAATTCGTCATAGGCGAGATTTACTCGCCGCTCGCGGGCGAAGGTCTGGACGGGGTCGCCATTATAGCCCCGAACCTTGCTCGGAAGCGGGGGCTGGTAGGCTAGCAGCGCATCGGCGGTTGGAAGGCCGGTTGCGAAATAGAGCCAGACCCCGGCAAACGCGGCGAACATCATTGCGCCGGCGATGGCCAAGATCTTGATCCAGCGCCGCCGGAACAGCGGGGCCAGCCGCTCGCGCACCCGCTCGTTGAAGCGGACGAGGTCGGGCATCGGGACTCGGGGGGGCGACAAGGCTTCGAAGTTCATGGTTTCCGGCTCGATCTAGCCGCTTCCGCCTATCTCGGAAAGCATCAAAGGCTAGCGAACGGAACGGGCGGCAATGTCGGCTTCGATCGTGGCGGCAAGCGCCTGAACGATTCGTGACCGCTGCCGGGGGTCGCGAAGAAGCGCTTCGTCCTCGACATTGCTGATATAGCCGGCCTCGAACAGGATCGCCGGCACTCCGGCGCTGCGAAGGACGTGAAGGTCGGCAAAACGGTGCGGCTGGGGCCGAAGCTCGACGCCCTTGCGCGAATTGCGGACCAGTCGCTCGGCAAGGTTCGCCGAGGCATTCATCTGGCTTCGCACGACGAGGTCGGAAAGGATGGCGCGAACCGACCCGTCGGAGCCGCCGGCGCGGGCGACGGCGTTGTTCTCCGACTGCGCCAGCCGCTCCGCCTCGGCATCCGAGGCGACATCGGACAGCGAATAAACGCTGGCCCCGCGCGCTAGCGGGTTGGGCGCGCTGTCCATGTGCAGCGAAATATAAGCGCTTGCGCCGAGACGGCGGGCAAGCGCGGATCGCTGCTCCAGAGTCAGGTAGCGGTCGTCCTCGCGGGTCATGGCGATCCGGACCCGGCCATTGGCTGCGAGCCGGTCGCGAAGCTCGCGAGCGAACTGGAGCGCCAGCGCTTTCTCGGTCACCTCGCCGGAGACCGCGATCGCCCCGGGATCGCGGCCGCCATGGCCGGGATCGATCAGCACCAGCGGCCGTCCCGGTGAGCGGCCTTCGACGATCGGGACTTCACTTGCCGGGGAAGGCAGGGTGACGGTGACGCTGTGCGCATCGCCAGGTTGCGACGAGCCGACCCCGGCAGCCGCGGCCCCGCCGAGGGCGAGCAGGATCGCGCCGCCGGCGGCAAATGCGCCCGCACCCCCGACTAGCTGCTTGATCGTCCAACCCCCTGGCATTGCATCTCCGGCGGATACCGCGCTTAAGTGCTAATATCACGAATTCATGGTTAACAGCCACTTATCGATGAACATGCCCGCACCGAAGTAACTTTGTTGCGGACAGGTTCGCCCGATGCTAACCGGCATCAACCCTCGGCTCTTGCAAAGTCGCTGGGTCGCGCCGCTCCCGATCCGGGACGCGGCATTCAACAGGTTGACGCTGCATGATGCCATCATTCCCCCCTGCCGGCTCTCGTTTCGAGCAGCAGGGCGGCATTTCCGCTAGCGAAGCGGCAATGGCGCGCGCAGCAGACGCGATTTTCATCACATCCGCCAGCTCCAGCGGCCGACACCCGCTTGAGCCAGCCCAGTCAAAGGCGCGCCCGCAGCCCAAGCGGCCGAGCGGCCGCGCCCGGAGAGCTTTCAATGTCAATGCGCATGCTGATCGATGCGCGCCACCCGGAGGAGACCCGGGTCGCCGTCGTCAAGGGAAACCGGATCGAGGAGTTTGACTTCGAATCCGCCGAGCACAAGCAGCTCAAGGGGAATATCTATCTAGCCAAGGTCACCAGGGTCGAGCCGTCGCTGCAGGCGGCGTTCATCGACTATGGCGGCAACCGGCACGGTTTCCTCGCTTTTTCCGAAATCCACCCCGATTATTACCAAATCCCGAAAGCCGACCGCGATGCCCTCCTCAGGGAGGAAGCGGAGCATGCGGCCGAGGAGGAGCGGCTCCGCGCCGCCGAGGGCAATGGCGACGAGATCGACAGCGCCGAGGAGGCCTCTGACGATGAGGACGCCGCGCCCGAAGACGAAGCGGACGAGGCCGGAACCGGCTCCGCCCGCTCGCCGGTCGACGAATCCGCCGCCGACGAGCTGAGGAAGAAGCGCCAAAACCTTCGCCGCCGCTACAAAATCCAGGATGTGGTCCAGCGCCGCCAGGTGCTGCTGGTCCAAGTGGTCAAGGAGGAGCGCGGCAACAAGGGCGCGGCCCTGACCACCTATCTCAGCCTCGCCGGCCGCTATTGCGTGCTGATGCCCAACACGTCGCACGGCGGCGGGATAAGCCGGAAAATCTCGAACGGACCCGACCGGAAGCGCTTGAAGTCGATCATGGGCGACCTCAACCTGCCGCGGACGATGGGCCTGATCGTTCGCACCGCCGGGCTCCAGCGCACCAAGACCGAGATCAAGCG
This sequence comes from Sphingomicrobium sp., assembly GCA_036261735.1. Lineage (GTDB taxonomy): Bacteria > Pseudomonadota > Alphaproteobacteria > Sphingomonadales > Sphingomonadaceae > Sphingomicrobium. Next base: position 1,441 of record DATAKH010000148.1, on the reverse strand, counting down.
CGACTTCGACTATCTCGCCCGGCTGTGGGACGAGATCCGCGAAAAGACGCTCAAGAGCACCGCCCCGGCATTGGTCTATCGCGACAGCGACCTCATCAAGCGCGCGATCCGCGACCTTTACAACCGCGATATCGACGAAGTGATCGTCGAGGGCGAGGAAGGCTACAAGGCGGCCCGCGGCTTCATGAAGCTGCTGATGCCGAGCCACGTGCGCCGGGTGAAGCAGCACACCGAGTCCACCCCGCTGTTCCAGCGGCACGGCGCCGAGGACCAGCTGTCGGCCATGTACCAGCCGATGGTACAGCTTAAATCCGGTGGGTACCTGGTGATCAACCCGACCGAAGCCCTGGTTTCGATCGATATCAACTCGGGCCGGTCGACCCGCGAGCACAATATCGAGCAGACCGCGTTCAACACCAATCTCGAGGCGGCGCAGGAGATCGCCCGCCAGCTCAGGCTCCGCGACATGGCGGGGCTGATCGTCATCGACTTCATCGACATGGAGCAGTCCAGCCATGTTCGAAAAGTCGAGAAGGCGATGAAGGAGGCTTTGAAGAACGACCGCGCGCGAATCCAGGTCGGGCGAATTTCGAGCTTCGGGCTGATGGAAATGAGCCGCCAGCGGCTGCGCACGGGCGTGCTCGAGGCCTCGACCAAGCCGTGCCCGCATTGCGAGGGCACCGGGCTGATGCGGACAGCCGCCTCGGCCGGCCTGTCGGCGCTTCGGATCGTGGAGGACGAAGCGGCTCGCGGACGCGGCGAGAAGCTACTCCTTCGCGCCGGCCGCGACGCAGCGGTTTACGTGCTCAACAAGAAGCGCTCCGAGCTCGCCGAAATCGAAAGCCGCTACGGGGTGTCGATCGAGATCGCGATCGACGAGAGCTTCGAGGGCGCCAAGATGACGATCGAGGCTTCGGGGGCAAAGCCGGTTCCGGCGCAGCCCCTGCCTCCGGTTGTCGAGAGTGCGGAGGAAGACGAGGAAGAACTCGAGGCGGCGCTGGTCGGAGCGGAAGGCGACGAGCACGAGGACGAGGACGAGGAAGAGGGCGATCAGGATCGCGGAGGCCGGCCGGCCGAGGCGCAGGAGCGAGGCGGCAGGCGCCGTCGCCGCAGACGCGGCGGGCGCGGACGCCGCCGTGGCGGAGGCCAGGAAGGACATGTTCCCGCCGACGAGATTCCGCCTCGGGTGGAAGTTGACGAAGCGGCCGAGCCGCCTGCGCAACCCGAGGATCGAGCACAGGGCGAAGAAAGTACGGCCGAGGACGCCAAGCCGAAGAGAAGCCGACGTCGACGCAAGCCTGCCGAGGCCAGAGCCGAGGGCGCCAAGGCCGCCGAAGCTCCCGAAGTCGAGCCCGACAGCTCGCCGATGGTTGAACGCCCGACCGACGAGGAACCGCCGATCGCCGACACCCAGGCCGTTGCCGAGCCCGAGCCGAAGCCC
>DATAKH010000143.1:0-11787 GCA_036261735.1 Sphingomicrobium sp. | reverse complement strand
GTCAACGAGGCGGTGTGGCCGGCCTTGCCCGCACCTGACCCGTGGCTGGCGCCGAAGATCCGGGCCAACCTCGGATTGCCGGGGCTGGAATATCGGATCGGGCTCTCGGCGCACGATTTCGCAAGCGCCTTGGGAGCGCGCGAGGTGCTGATCACCCGGGCGAAACGCGACGGGCGGTCGCCGACGGTTGCGTCGCGATTCTGGCTTCGGCTGGATGCGATCACAGGAGGCTTGCCGCGGGACAGAAGGCTGGAGCGCATTACGGCCGCGCTCGACGATCCGGGGGCCCCGAAGCCTGTCGACCGGCCCCAACCGTGCCCGACGGCGGACCAGCGGCCAGACAGGATCTCCGTGACTGCGGTGGATCGGCTAAAGGCGGACCCATTCGCTTTCTACGCCCAAGCGATCCTGAAGCTTCGCCAGCTCGATGCGGTCGATGCCGATCATACGGCGGCGTGGAAGGGCAGTGCGGTCCACGAGGTTTTCGAACGCTGGCTGCGCGAGGACGAATGCGATCCGGACAAGCTCAGGCCGCGAGCGGAAGCATTGTTGGCGGATGAGACGATCCATCCGATGCTCAGGGCGTTATGGGCGCCTCGGCTGCTCGAGGCGATAGACTGGATGGCCGAGCTCGAGCGGGCGAACCGAGCCAGCGGCCGCAAGCCGCTTGTCGCCGAGGCGACTGGCGAGGCGGCGCTGGCGGGGATCACCGTTCACGGCCGGGCGGATCGAATCGACCGCCTTCCCGGCGGCGGCCTTGCAGTCGTCGATTACAAGAGCGGGAAACCGCCGGCGAAGAAGGCGATCGAGGCCGGTTTCGCGCTTCAGCTCGGGCTGCTCGGCCTGATTGCCCGGGCGGGCGGATTCGCGGAGGCGGACGGCGATCCGCAGGTGTTCGAATATTGGTCGCTGGTGCGCGATCGCGACAGCTTCGGCAAATGCGTGCGGGCAGACAAGGACGTCGAAGCGGACCAGTTCCTGGCCGACGCCTGCCGCAATTTCGCGGAAGCCGCGGAAAAATGGCTGACTGGCACCGAGCCGTTCACCGCCAAGCTCAACCCGGCCTACGCGCCCTATGGCGACTATGATCAGCTGATGCGGCTGGAAGAATGGTACGGCCGCAAATGAAGTTAGGAGCGGGGCTTCTTTTTCTTCTTCGCGCTGCCGGCATAGAGCAGCGCCGCGACAATCGCCGCCGAGCCGATTCCGACCGCGACCCCCGCCTTCCTGAACTTCGCCCGGCGCTCTTCGTCCGTCCTGTCGTCTCTCTCGCTCATTCGCCGCTCTCTATGGCTTTCGGCGCGGGTTTGGAAGCATGAGCGCTCGGTACCGGCCCTTGCCGCGGCTCGAAGGCGCGCAGGCCAGCGCTGCCGATCCGCAGGCGCACGCCGCGCTCTCGGCTTCGGCGGGTACCGGCAAGACCGAAGTGCTCACCGCTCGCGTTCTCCTGCTTCTGCTGCAAGGCGCGGCGCCCGAATCGATCCTTTGCCTGACGTTCACCAAGGCGGCCGCGGCGGAGATGGCGAACCGGATCGGCGCCCGCCTCGCCGCCTGGGTTCGGCTCAAGAACACCGATCTTGCGACCGACCTTCTCAACCTTCGCGCGATTAACGACCCGCCGACGGTAAGGCACGCACGCCAGCTATTCGCGAGGGTGCTGGATTGCCCGGGCGGACTGAAGATCCAGACCATTCATGCCTTCGCACAGTCCCTGCTCGCCGCGTTCCCAGTGGAAGCGGAGATCGCTCCTGGGTTCGAGCCGATCGAGGGCCGTGCCGAGCAGGAGCTCGTCAGGCGGACCCTGGCCAACCTTGTCGCAGACGCCGAAATCTCCGGAAACGGGCAGCTGGTTGCGGACATCCAATGCCTCAGCCGCCGCCTCGGTGAGGGCAGTGCGGTCGACTATCTGCGGCAGTGTGCAAGCCGCCATCAGGCACTTGCCGCGTTCGGGCCGCCAGAGACGATCGAACCGGTCGTCCGGCGGATGATGCGACTGCCGGAGGGTTCGGTCGAGGACTATCTCGCGAATCGCTGTTCCGATGACGGTTTCGACTGCGACCTGCTCCGCGCCATTGCAGCCGCGAACCGCACCTGGGGCAAGCCCACCGGAATGGGAATCGTAGAGAAGGTCGAGCGGTGGCTGGCGATGGATTCGGCGTCCCGCGCCGCGGCGTTGCCTGAACTCGCCAGCATCGTCTTCACCGGGAAAGGAGAGCTTCGCAAGGTGCTCGCTGGCCAACGTGCTGCCGATGTCGAATATGAACGGCACGCGGAACGGCTGGCGCAGGCAACCGGCGAGCTGCTGGCGATCCAGAAGGGGGCGAAGCTGGCAGCCGAAATGGCGGCGGGGTTGCGGGCCGGCCAGGCGTTCGCGGCCGCCTACACCCGGGCCAAGCGCAGCGCCGGGGTCGCCGATTTCGACGACCTGATCGACTGGACTCGGCGGCTTCTGAGCACGCCCGGAATGGGCGAGTGGGTTCGCTACAAGCTCGACCGGCAGGTCGATCACATCCTCGTCGACGAGGCCCAGGACACCAACGCCGCCCAGTGGGATATCATCGACAGGCTCGTCGAAGAATATTTCAGCGGGGCCAGCGAGTCCGACAGGAGATGGCGGACCCTGTTCACCGTCGGCGACTTCAAGCAGGCGATTTACGGCTTCCAGGGGACGGACCCGGAGCAGTTCGAGCGGGCACGGACAAAATATGGATCGCTGGCCGAAGCGCTTCGGCGGTCGGAGCAGGACCTTGAGCCGGAGGGAGCCCAGGCGCGCGAGTTCCGCGACCTGTCCATAGGCGCGAGCTTCCGCTCAGCTCAGCCGATCCTCGACGTCGTCGATTCGGTCATTCGCGAACTCGGTTCGGATTCGCTCGGGCTCAAGCGGCCGCCGGATCCCCATGTTGCCCACCATTCGGAGCGGCCGGGGAAGGTCGAGCTTTGGACTCCGTTCGCAGTCGAAGAGGCCGATGAGGAGTCGGAAGAGGGCGAGGAGCGCTGGATCGAGGTACGCGACCGGCTCTACGCTGATCATCTTGCGTCGCGAATCGCGGATCTCGTCGAGCAGGCGCCTGTGCTCGGCTCGACCGGCCAGAAGTTGACTCCCGGCGACATACTCGTGCTCGTCCGAAGCCGCGGCGAGCTGGCGTCGCTGGTCGTGGCTCGCCTTTTCGCGCGGGGTGTTCCGGTGGCCGGCGTCGACCGCCTGCATCTGCAGGAGCCGCTGGCGGTGCAGGACCTGCTCGCCGCAATCCGCTTCGCGGTCCAGCCGAACGACGACCTTAGCCTCGCCAACTTGCTCGTATCGCCGCTGATCGGCTGGGACCAGGACCAGCTTCGTGACCTGGCCTACGGCCGCGACGGGAGCCTTTGGCGCGAATTGAGGGAGAGGGTGAAAGAGAGTGCCCCTTTCGAACAGGCGCACGAAGCCCTGTCCGACCTGCTTCGGATCGCCGACTTCACCACTCCTTCGCGTTTCCTCGAGACGATCCTTTCAGGGCCGATGCAGGGGCGGAGGAAGCTTTATGGCCGTCTCGGACTCGCATCTCGGGACGCCATCGACGAGCTGATGAACAGCGCCATCGATTTCGAGCGCAACGAGATCGCTTCGCTGGACCGTTTCCTGTCCTGGTTCTCGCGCGGGGAGGTGGACGTTCAGCGCGATCCCGGAGCGCCTGCGAACGAAGTGCGGGTGATGACGGTCCACGGCGCGAAAGGGCTGCAGTCGCCTGTCGTCATCGTCGCCGATGCGACCGCGGATCCGTCGAGGCTCGGGCGAACGCCGGTCATTCTCGACGTGCAGATTCCTGAAGGCCTGGCCCCGGTGCTTCGCCCGAAAAAGGACGAGCGCTGCTCGCCCTTCGAAGAACTTATGGACGAGCAGGAGCGCCGCGACCTGCAGGAGCACTGGCGTCTTCTGTACGTGGCCCTTACTCGCGCTGCCGACCGGCTGATCGTCACCGGAGTCGCGCCAAAGCCAAAAAAGGACGGCTCCGACCCGCGCCCGGAAAATTGCTGGCACCGCGCAGTGCAGAGCGGAATGCTCGCAATCGGCGCCGCCCCCGTCGAGGAAAGCGGCTCCGTTTCCCTCGTGCACGCAAGCGGGAATGACGCTGTGGCAGTGCCACAAAAGACGACCGCGGAGGTGTCGAAAATCGAACTCCCCAGCTGGGTGACAACTTCTGCGCCGCCCGAGGCACGCCCGCCACGCCCGCTGGCGCCGTCCGCGCTTGCCGAAGACCGGGAGCCCGCTCCGCCGCCGTCGCTGGGGATGAAGGCCGCAGCCGAACGCGGGACGTTCATCCACGCTCTTCTCGAGCGCTTGCCTGACGTCGACGAGTCGGAGCGCAAGGGAGCGGCGCTGCGTTGGCTCGAGCGATCGGCGGGGATCGCGGATCCCGCCGCCCGCGAGGAGATTGCCAGTACCGTGTGCGGCCTTATCTCCGACAGCCGTTTCTCGGCCTTGTTCGGCAAGGGTTCGCTCGCCGAAGCGCCGATCGCGGCAACGCTTTCCGACGGCCGGGTCATCGCGGGCACCGTCGATCGCCTGCTGGTTGAGCCGGGGCGAGTGCTCGTTGTCGATTACAAGACGGGACGGGCGCCCGAGCAGGAGGACTCGATTCCCGCCGCGCACCGACTGCAGATGCAAGCCTACCGCGATGCGCTTGCCGTGATCTTCCCGGACCGGGACATCGAATCCGCGCTCCTTTACACGGCCGCCGCGCGATTCTTTACGCTAGGGAGTTGAGGGCGCGGCGCTCGCTGCCCATATGACCACCAGCCGATTCGAAGGAGACCGAGGCCATGGCCACCAAGACCGTCACCGATCAGAACTTCGCAAGCGATGTGCTTGGCGCTTCGGGACCAGTGCTGGTGGATTTCTGGGCCGAGTGGTGCGGGCCTTGCCGAATGATCGCGCCGGCTCTCGAGGAAATCTCGAACGAGCTCGGCGACAAGGTTACGGTGGCCAAGCTGAACATCGATGATAATCCCGACGTCCCGGCCCGCTATGGGGTGCGCGGAATCCCGACGATGCTGCTTTTCAAGGACGGCCAGCCGGTCGCCCAGAAGGTTGGGGCCGCGCCCCGAAGCCAGATCCAGCAATGGCTCGAGGGCAATCTCTAGGCCGGAGGCCGGGTACCCTCCAGGCCTCTCGTGTCGGGACGGAACTTCTCGAACCTCGGAAGATCATCGCCGGGATCGAACCAGGCGACCCGGCTTCCCCAAAAGATGTGATAGGCTGGCGAAACTGCGTTGGGAGCGTCTAGCGTCGCGACGCTGAAGTCGACGGTTTCCGGCTGATGGTCGACCTTCATCAGGAACGGCGTTCCGCATTCGCCGCAGAACTCGCGGCGGCCGAAATGCGAAGATTGGATCGAGCGGACCTTTTCCGCGCCCTTGGTCCAATGGAAATCGCCGACCGGAACAGTCGCGAAAACCATTGCCGGCGAGCCGCTGTTGAGCTGGCAGGTGCGGCAGTGGCACCAGCCCGCGTCGAACGGTTGGCTGCCTAGCTCGTATCGAACGGCTCCGCACATGCATCCGCCGGCCAGTCCCATTGACGCCTCCGTGTTTGACTAACCTTGGCGCCGTTCCTACATCGCCGCCGCAACGCTCGCGCGCGGGCGAGGGTGGTCGCCGTTCCGTCGCGCGCCATGAGCATTTAAAGGAATTCCATGTTCGCCGCACTGGCCAAGAGCATCTTCGGATCGGCAAACGACCGCTATGTCCGCAGCCTCGGCAAATATGTCGAGGCAATCAACGCATTCGAGCCGCGAATCGAGGCGCTCACCGACGAGGAGCTCCGCGGCCAGACCGAGGTCTTCCGAAAGCGTCTCGCTGACGGCCAGAAGCTCGACGACCTGCTTCCGGAAGCGTTCGCCACGGTGCGCGAGGCGGCCAAGCGCACCCTCGGCCAGCGTCACTACGACGTCCAGATGATCGGCGGAATCGCGCTCCATCGCGGCGAAATCGCAGAGATGAAGACCGGAGAGGGCAAGACGCTCGTCGCGACTCTGGCGGTCTATCTCAATGCGCTGGAAGGCAAGGGCGTCCACGTCGTCACCGTCAACGACTATCTCGCACGCCGCGACGCCGATTGGATGGGCCAGGTCTATTCGTTCCTCGGGATGACGGTCGGGGTGATCATCCCCAACCTGACCGACGAGCAGCGCCGCGAGGCCTATGGCTCGGACATCACCTACGGGACGAACAACGAATTCGGCTTCGATTACCTGCGCGACAACATGAAGTTCACGCGCGAACAGATGGTCCAGCGGCCCTTCAACTTCGCCATCGTGGACGAGGTCGACTCGATCCTGATCGACGAAGCCCGCACCCCGCTAATCATTTCCGGACCGACCGACGATAAGTCGGACCTCTACATCAACGTCGACAAGATCGTGAAGACGTTCACCGAAGAGGATTACGACAAGGACGAGAAGCAGCGGTCGGTCGTGCTTACCGAGGAAGGCACCGAGAAGGCCGAGCGTATGCTGGAGGAAGCGGGGCTAATCGAAGGCCGGAACCTCTACGACATCGTCAACACGCAGACGGTCCACCACCTTAACCAGGCGCTCAAGGCCAACGTGATGTTCAAGAAGGACATCGATTATATCGTCAAGGACGGGAAGGTCGTCATCATCGACGAGTTCACCGGCCGGATGATGGAAGGGCGGCGCTGGTCCGACGGGCTTCACCAGGCGGTCGAGGCCAAGGAAAGCGTGTTCATCGAGCCCGAGAACCAGACCCTCGCCTCGATCACCTTCCAGAACTATTTCCGGATGTACCCCAAGCTGTCCGGAATGACCGGGACGGCGATGACCGAGGCACCCGAGTTCTTCGACATCTACAAGATGAACGTGGTCGCCATCCCGACCAATGTCCCGGTGCAGCGCACCGACGAGGACGACGAATTCTACAAGAACATCACCGACAAGTTCTCGGCCATCGCCAAGGAACTGAAGACGAAGCAGGAGAAAGGGCAGCCCGCCCTTGTCGGCACTGTCTCAATCGAGAAGTCGGAGATGCTTTCCGAATATCTCGACAAGGAGGGCATCAAGCACTCTGTGCTCAACGCCCGCTTCCACGAGCAGGAAGCGCATATCGTCGCCCAGGCCGGCCGCATCGGCGCGGTCACGATCGCCACCAATATGGCCGGGCGCGGAACCGACATCCAGCTCGGCGGCAACCTCGAATTCCGAATGCTCGACGAATTCCCGGACCTGGTCGCCGGAACTCCCGAATATGAAGCGCAGGCAGAGAAAATCCGCGCCGAGATCGTCGAAGAGAAGCGACAGGTGCTCGACGCGGGCGGCCTCTACGTTCTGGGCACCGAGCGGCACGAGAGCCGGCGAATCGACAACCAGCTTCGCGGCCGCTCAGGGCGCCAGGGCGACCCGGGCCTGTCCAAATTCTACCTCAGCCTCGATGACGACCTGCTCCGGATATTCGGTCCGCAGACGATGTTCGCCCGGCTGATGAACAAGAACCTGGAGGACGGCGAGGCGATCGTCTCCCCGTGGATTTCGAAGGCCATCGAGACCGCGCAGAAGAAGGTCGAGGCGCGCAACTACGACATCCGTAAGCAGGTCGTCGAGTACGACGACGTGATGAACGACCAACGCAAGGTCATTTACGAACAGCGCGCCGACATCATGGATTCGGAGGATGTCGGCGACGTCATCGCCGACATGCGCGCCGAAACGGCCGCCGGAATCATCATGGCGCACTGCCCGGCCGGGACCTACCCCGAGCAGTGGGATCTCGCCGGGCTCAAGGACAGCATCGACGCGGTCTTCGGGCTTCAGCCGCCAGTCGAGCAATGGCTGGAGGAAGAGGCCGTCGAGCAGGAGATGCTGATCGAGCGGCTGCAAGCCATGGCCGACGAGCACATGGCGGAGAAGCTGAAGGAGGTCGACCAGGCGGGCTGGGCCGATATCGAGAAGAACATCCTGATCCAAACGCTCGACCACCACTGGAAAGACCATCTGGCCACGCTCGACGCGTTGCGGCAGGTCATTCACCTTCGCAGCTATGCGCAGAGGAAGCCGATCGACGAATACAAGCAGGAAGCCTTCCTGCTGTTCGAGCGGCTGCTTCTGGCGATCCGCGAGGACGTCACGACCCGGCTGATGAAGATCAATGTGCAGTTCGAGCCTGCTCCGGCGCTCCCGCCGCTGCCGGATTTCATCACCCAGCATATCGACCCCTTCTCCGGGGAAGATGACAGCGCCGACATCGACGCCGCGACCGGAGCGGTCATGTCCAACCTGCCGCCGGTGATGCCGCGACCCAGCCTGCCCGCCGAAGCGCAGCCGCGCGACGGCGAGACCGCGACCGCGCCGATCAGCCGCAACGCGCCGTGCCCGTGCGGGTCGGGCAAGAAGTACAAGCATTGCCACGGCCAGCTGGCGTAGCGGCGGCGGCTGAGGGCGCCGTTCCCCCCGACCGAACGCACGTCCGGCTCGCTTATCGTCCCGACGAAGAGAGGCTCGCTCTCGAGCGCCTCGAGCAGGCGCGCCTCGATCCGGCGCAGCTGAAGGAAGCGACGTCGATCGCGCGAACGCTGGTCAAAGGCGTTCGCGCCCACAAGCCGGCCGGGCTGGACGCGTTCCTCCATGCCTATGATCTGGGGAGCGATGAAGGCATTGCCTTGATGTGCCTTGCCGAGGCGCTGCTCCGCATTCCCGACGCGCATACTGCCGACGAGCTGATCGCTGACAAGCTGTCGAAGCCGCGCTGGGCAGAAAAGCTCGGCGAATCGGAATCGACGTTCGTCAATGCGGCGACTTTCTCGCTGCTCCTGACGGGCAGGGTGCTGGAAGGCGCGCACGACCGTTCAGACAACTGGCGGGCCGCGCTGGGCCGTGCGGTCGGCCGTCTCGGCGAGCCCGTTATCCGGACCGCGGTGAACCAGGCGATGCGGATCCTCGGACGCCAGTTTGTGTTCGGCCGGACGATTGGCGAAGCGATGAAGAGGGCCGCTCCCGAACGCCGCCACGGGCTGACCCACAGTTTCGATATGCTCGGCGAAGCGGCGCGTACCTTCGAAGACGCCGAGCGCTACGCTGAGGCTTATCTTCGCGCACTCGATTCGATCGCGAAGGAGGCGAGCGGCGGGTTCGCGCGATCGCCCGGGATTTCGGTTAAGTTGTCCGCTCTCCACCCGCGCTACGAATGGAGCCACGGCGAAGAAGCGAAAGCCTATATCTTGCCGGTCCTTCGCGCGCTCGCAGCCAAGGCGAGCGCCGCCGACGTGCACCTGACGATCGACGCCGAGGAGGCCGACCGTCTCGAGCTTCAAATGGACCTTTTCGAAGCGCTCGCTGCCGACGGTTCGCTGTTCGCAAATGGCTGGGGCGGACTCGGCATCGCGGTGCAAGCGTACCAGAAGCGGGCCTATCCGCTGTGCCAGTGGACAGTGGACCTTGCCCGCGCCCATGGCCGGCGGTTCATGGTCCGGCTGGTCAAAGGCGCCTATTGGGACACGGAGATCAAGGCCGCGCAGGTTGGCGGGCTGCCCGATTATCCAGTATTCACGCGCAAGTCCGCGACCGACGTTTCCTATCTCGCCTGCACGAAGCTGCTGCTCGAAGCGGGCGACGTCATTTATCCGGCGTTCGCCACGCACAATGGCACAACCATCGGACAGGTGAAGGCGCTCGCGGGCGGGACGCCATTCGAGTTCCAGCGCCTCCACGGGATGGGCGAAGAGCTGTACGAGGAGCTGGCGAAGCTAGAGAGCGACCTCGGCGACGAGCCGACTCCGGTGCGCATCTACGCGCCGGTCGGAAGCCATAAGGACTTGCTCGCCTATCTGGTCCGGCGGCTGCTCGAGAACGGTGCCAACTCGAGCTTCGTCAACCGAATTGCCGACGAGCATGTCTCGGTCGAGGCGCTCGTCGGCGATCCGGTAGCGGAGCTGCAGGCGCAGGAGCCGAAGCGCAACCCGGCGATACCGCTGCCCAACGAGATTTTCGGCCCGGCACGAAAGAACAGCGCCGGCGTTGACTTGTCGGACCCGCTGGTCCGCGAGCCCCTGCTCGAGCGCTTGAAGGACCTGGAGAGCAAGAATTGGGAAGCGAACCCGACCGAGCGGTCCAGGGGCGAGCACCCGATCCGCCGGATCACGTCGCCGCACGACGATCGAATCGAGGTCGGCGTTGCGAACGAGGCCACCGATGGCGCAATCGACAGGGCTATTACGGCTGCCTCAAACGCGCAGCCGGCTTGGGACGCGCTCGGAGGAAACGCGCGTGCGGAGCTTCTGGAAAAGACCGCAGACCTGTTCGAGCAGAATCGCGAGGCGTTTTTCTCTCTTTGCATCCGCGAGGCCGGCAAGACGCTTCCCGACGCGGTGCTCGAGGTTCGGGAGGCCGTCGATTTCCTGCGCTATTACGCCGCGGAAGCCCGCCGCCAGTTTTCTGCGCCGCTGCCGCTCCCCGGCCCGACGGGAGAGAGCAACGAGCTTCGACTCCACGGCCGCGGCGTGTGGACGTGCATTAGCCCCTGGAATTTTCCGCTGGCGATCTTCACTGGGCCGGTCGCAGCCGCTTTGGCCGCGGGCAATGCGGTCATGGCCAAGCCCGCGGAGCAGACGCCCCTGATCGGCGCTTTCGCCGTCGAGTTGATGCACAAGGCCGGAATTCCGCGACCGATCGTCCAGCTGATGCCCGGCGATGGGCGGGTAGGCGCGGCGCTTACCGCCCATCCGCTGACCGCCGGGGTCGCCTTCACAGGCTCGACCGACACGGCGCGGATCATCGCAAGATCGCTCGCGGAGAGGCAGGACGGGCCAATCGTTCCATTCATCGCCGAAACCGGCGGCCAGAATGCTATGATCGTCGATTCATCGGCGCTTCCGGAGCAGGTCACTCGTGACGTGGTCGCCTCCAGCTTCCAAAGCGCGGGACAGCGTTGCTCCGCGCTTCGAGTGCTGTTCATCCAGGAAGATGTCGCCGACGACATGATCCGGATGATCGCGGGCGCGATGAATGCGCTTGCCGTTGGCGATCCTCGGAAGCTGACCACGGACGTCGGTCCGGTGATCGATGCCGCCGCACGGCAGGCGCTCAGGAGGCACCTCGATTGGCTCGAATTGCACGCGCGCAAGATCATGCGCGCAGACGTCCCCGAAGAGCTCGACGCGCACGGCTTTTTCGTGCCCCCGGCGATGTACGAGATCGACAATCTCAAGCAGCTGACAGAGGAGAATTTTGGTCCCATCCTTCACATCGTCCGCTGGAAGGCGGGCGAGCTGGATGGCGTGATCGACCAGATCAACAGCACCGGTTACGGGCTGACTCTCGGACTCCAGAGCCGGATTGAAACCACCGCTGAGTTCGTCGAGCAACATGCTCGGGTGGGCAACCTCTACGTCAACCGCAACCAGATCGGGGCGGTCGTCGAAAGCCAGCCGTTCGGCGGCGAGGGTATGTCGGGGACGGGCCCCAAGGCGGGCGGGCCGCACTATGTCGCTCGCTTCGCCACCGAGCGGGTGACCTGCATCGACACCACCGCCGCGGGCGGAAATGCCAGCCTGATGGCGACGCTTGAGGGCTAGACGGCCGGATAGCCGAACGTCTCGAATTCCTCGGCGAACGCCTCGTTGATGACGTCGATCTGGTCACGGCGAAGCAGGGAGGTCACTTCGAGGCTCGACGACCCAAGGCCGCGCTTGGCGTGCGGCAACTCGACCACGTCGGCATCGATCTGGCGGAAGAAGGTATCGAGCTGGTCCGAAAGCGTCTCGTAGCGCCATCCGGCGGAGGCAATGCGGCCGTCGGGGTT
>DATAKH010000130.1:0-4308 GCA_036261735.1 Sphingomicrobium sp. | reverse complement strand
TTCAGGTCGCTCCAGCGGTTCGGCTGCTTCGCCGTCGCCGCCACCTCCTCGCGCGAGTGGACTCCGTGGAAGTCCGGCATCGTCGGGAAGGCGAGCAGGCAGCGCTCGTCCACATGGGCAAGGAAATAATCCTCGCCCTTCAGCCAGAACCCCTCCTCGATCTCGAACAGCTCGTCCTGGAGCGCGGCGTCGGCGGTCTGGGTCATGGCAGGCAAACGGAATCCGCGGCCCCGCCGTTCCCGGTCACCGCCACATGAACGGCACCCCCCGCCGCCATTCAGGCCCCCGACACGCGTGTTGGCGCGTTATAGCACCAACTCCCCGGCGTTTCCCGGTGGAGACCAAGGAAATACGTATGAGAATCCTCACCCTCCTGGCCGCCACTGTTGCGGTCGGCGCGATGGCCGTACCGGCAGCAGCGCAGTCCACCTATCCGTACCAGAGCTACCCGGTGCAGCAGGCTTACCCCTATGCCCAGCCTGTCCCGCAGCCCTATCCCGGCCAGCCCGGCTACGGCTATGCCCAGCCCGGCTACGCCCAGCCCTACGCGGCCAACCCGATCGAGCAGATCGTCAACCAGCTGCTCGGCAACAACAGCAACTACACCGTCACCGATCGCAGCTTCGTGCAGCGTTGTGCATCGGCGGCCATGGCCCAGGCCCAGCGCCAGTATCGCCCCGCCTACGGCTACAACGGCTACGGCCAGCAGCGCTATGGCCAGCCCTATGCGAACAACGGCTATAACAACGGCTATAACAACGGCCATTCGCAGATGCGGGTCACCGCGATCACCCAGGTCCACCGCAGCCGCAATCGCCGGCTCCAGATCCAGGGCCTGATCGATACCGGCGCCCGTGCCGCGCCCTACGGCTACGCTTACGGCTATCCCGGCCAGCAGCGCCAGGTCGATCCGCGCTATGCCCAGGCCGACCTCTCGTTCCGCTGCAACGTCGATTATCGCGGCGGGATCAGCGGGCTTCGGGTGAGCCGATACAACGCCGCCTACCGCCGCTAGGTCTTAGGCGTTCCAATGGCGGCCGGGGGACATTCTCCCGGCCGCTTTCTTGCGCCCGGCGCGCGACTTCTCGCCGTCGCCGGCGGTCCCAAAAAATCCAATAAATCTACCGGCGGGCGACGGCGCGCAACGGCTCGTCGTAAACCGTCGGGACGGTTTCCAAACGGCGTCGTTAGCTTTGCGAAACGTCGCTTCGGCGGCAGGAAAAACAGGGTTTTGGAAAGTGGCTACCTACAGGCTTTACTGCCTCGATGGGGTGGACAAGGTCGCGTCCGCCGAATGGCTGGAAGCGGAAGACGACGAGACCGCCCTTCAGGACGCGGAAGGATTGCGCGCCGGGCGTGCCTGCGAGCTATGGCAGGCCGACCGGCTGGTTGCGCGCCTCCCGGACGGGCGCACCAGCGGCGACGGCGAACTCGCGCCTGGCCTCGGATAGGTTAGCGGAACGGCTTTCTGCGCTCAGGCGCGGTTTTGCTGTTCGCCGATGACTTGCGCGGGCTCTTGCCCGCCTGTCTTGGCGAGCTCGGCATATTTCTCGGCCATCGACAGGTGGATGGCGCGGACCTTTGGGTCGGCCGAAGCCATGGCCAGCCGGCGCTCCTCGATTGCTCGGGCCGCGTAATAATCGGAATCGGGGGGCAAATTTGGATCACGGGACATACCTAGGCTCCCATTACGCAGCGGGAGCTCTCATCTGTCTCTCGTTCGCCGGCGCGCTGAAGTGGAAGGCCGGCAATGACCGCGTTGTAGCACGGGATTGCGGGGTCAGCCTAATACGGCAGTTTCCCGCCACTTCGCCGTACCCGGCCGCTATGCGCCCGCCACCCGGTAGCGCAAAAGCACGCAGTCCTCGCCGATCGCCCGAGCCTCGCTCAGGTTCAGCTCGACCCGGCCGGCCATCGGGCCGAAGGCCGGCGTTCCACCGCCGAGAAGCACGGGGTGCACCGAAAAGCCGACCTCGTCGACCAGTCCCGCTTCCAGCAGTGCTGTACCGATCTCTCCTCCTCCCATGACCAATATACCGCCCCCGGGCTCGCTCTTGAGGTTGCGGACGAACTCGGCGGCTTCGTCGTGGACCAGCTGCGGTGCGGCCTGTCCGGGCAACAGCCGGGACTGCAGGTCGCCCTCGTCCCAGGTTCGAGAAAAGACGTAGGTTGTCACACCCTTGATCGGTGGGCCGCCGCCCATTTTCTGCCCGAACTCGAAGGTCTTGCGCCCCATCAGCATTGCATCGACGCCGCGGAAGCTTTCGGCGCTGATCTTCGCCGAATCGTCGCTCCAGCGCAGCCAGTCGATCGCCTCGCCAGGCCCCGCAAGGAAACCGTCCAGGCTGATCGCTCCGCCATAGGTCACTTTCCGCATTTGCCGTTCGCGCGACTATTTCGCCTTGTGGGGGAAATCCTCCAGCCGCTTGTCGCCGCGCGCCTTCATCGCCGCGTTGAGCAGCCGGTCCGACGTTTCCTCGGCCGCTTCGGGAGTCAAATCGACGTCGACCGCATCGGGGCCGCGGACCTCCACCTTGCCGTCGTCGGCCACCACGTCGCTGGGAGTGTCGTACGTGTCGCGCTTGGTCATTGCTGGCTGCCGTCCTCCTTGTTCATGAGCTCCTCGTCGGCCTTGTCGATCTCGCGCAGGAGATCGGCGAAGGCGGGCGCGTCCTCGACCGGCCACGCCCGCGAAAAAGCGGGCCCGAGACGGGTAAGGTCCTGGCGAGTCAGGAGTCCCACCGCGACTATGCGCTCCTGATCCATGTGCGATTAAACTCCCGGCAGTTGCTGCCGGTGCCGAGATTTCTCCCCTTTATCGGTCGCTTCGCCGAATTCTCGCTTACCTGCGAACGCTAATAGCTGTTTGCCGGCGGCGGCGGCGGCGGCTCGGCCTCGGACTCGTTCCCGCCGCTGTTTGCCGCCGTGTTTGCGACCGAGTTGCCGGCAGTAGCCGCTGAATTGACGTCCATCATCGCTTCCGCTCCCGGCTCCGGGCTTCCCAGCACGGCGCAGGCGATTCGGTCGCCGCTGTTGCCGCTGGGGTCGGTCTTCTGGTCGTCGGGCTTGGCGTGGATCACGATCGACGCTCCGCTCGCGTCCAGGATCTGGCGGGCGCCGGCATTGGCGTCGCGGCCGGCGGTCCGCAAATAGGTGCCCGGCGCTACCACCTGGACCCGAAGCGTTCCGTCGTCGGCGACGGTCACGTTCTGGAGGTCGCCCATGTGTGCGCCCTTGGGATTGTCGCCGCCGTGCTCGGCGCCGGTCGGGTTCCAGTGCGACCCTGCGGTGGTGAATCCGGGCGGCTCGCACAGGCCGACGTCGTGGATGTGGATCCCATGGACTCCCGGTGGCAGGCCGCGGGCCTCGATCAGCAGCGTCGCTCCGCCTTCGGAATCGCCGCCCCGGACCTGGCCGATGATCGCTCCGCTGGCGTTGACCATCGGCACCGCCGGAGCCTCGGCCAGCTGGCCGCTGTCGCCGCTTCGGTTCTCCGCGCCTTCTTCCGCGCCTCCGCAGGCGGAAAGCAGCGCCGCGGCTGCGGTCAGGGTGAATGCTGTTGGTGCGCGCATTGGGCATCCCTCCTTGTTTGCCGACCAACGGCACTCGGGCGCGATGGTTCAAAAGAAAACCGGCCCGGTGGCGAACCACCGGACCGGCTGTCTTGGTCGTCGCAGCTTTCGCTGCCGCTTGCGCTTAACCGCGCTCGGGCACCGGCGGCGGCGGCGGGGGCGGAGGCGGCGGAGCCGGGCACATCTCTGTGGCCAGGATCACCGTTCCGTCCGGGCACGTCTGCGTCGCCGGAGGCGGCGGCGGCGGTGGCGGCGGCGGCGGCGGCGGAGGCACAACAACCGGCGCCGCGAAGTTATAAATCAGGCTCAGCAGCAAACTGTGCGACCGCCAACGGCCATCGATATCGAAGGCAACGGCGTCGGGATTATCGCCAGCGTCGACGTGATACCTGAGGCTGGGCACGTTGAAGAACCGGTACTTCAGACCAATGTCGACATTTTCAGACAGTGCAGTCCGAACGCCGGCAACGATCTGCCAAGCGAAGCGGCCGCGATCACCGTCGAAGAACCTGCCAATCGCGGGAACGCTGAAGTCCTCGCTTACACGTGCGGCGCCGACACCGGCCCCGATATAGCCGCTGAAGCCGTCGTCGTTGCCGAAATCGGCCAAGCCATTCACCATCACCGACAAGGCGCTGCTGTGGCCATCGGCCTCGAACGGCCCGCCACCAGCGATGACGCCCGCGACATCGACCTCGTCAACGGATGCCCGCTTGTAGCCGAGTTCGGCTTCAGC
>DATAKH010000126.1:0-4765 GCA_036261735.1 Sphingomicrobium sp. | reverse complement strand
GCTACCCGACCGTGCTTCCGATGGGCGTCAAGGGTGGCGGCACCATCACCGCCGAATCGGGCTTCGGCCCCCAGCAGTCGGTGGCCGCGGGAGTTGGCGGCGGCGGGTTGATCGACCTGCGCTCGGTCACTGCTCGCACGGCCGCCGCCGGAGTCGAGGGCGGCGGAACGATCCTTGCCGGAGCTCCGGCAACACTCGCTGCGGCGGTCAGCGGCGGCGGCGAGATCCGCTACGCCGGCAACCCGCGCGTGACCACGGTCATCAACGGCGGCGGCTCGGTCCGGCGCGACTGATCCGGACTGGCCGGGGCGACACCGCCCCGGCCGCGCCCTCTAGCGGGGGTCGACTTCCTCGACCGGGATCCCGAGCTTCTTGAGCTGCGGCCGAACCTTGGCCGCGTCGCCGACGACGACCCAGACGAAGCTGCCCGGGTCCACCGCTTCGCGAAGCGATGCGTCCAGGGTCGCGGTGGTCTGGGCGCGGTATTTCTCGCCAAGCAGCTCGTAATAATTGTCCGGCCGCCCGTAGAGCGCGTTGGACTGCATCGCCGAAAGCACCGAGCTCGACGTTTCGAACTGGCCGGGCAGCGCCTTGACCCGATTGGAGATCGCCCGCTCCAGTTCTTCGTCGGTGACTCCCTTGGTGGTCAGGAAGTCGCGGATGTCCTGCTGAAGCGCCCGGATCGAATCGGCGGTTCGGTCGGCCTGGACGGGGGCGGTGACGATATAGGGCACCACCTTGGCGTTGAGCTGCACGGTCCCGCGAACGCCGTAGGACCAGCCCTTGGTCTCGCGAAGGTCCATGTTGATCCGCGACAGGAAGGTCCCGCCAAGCACGTCATTGGCGCCGCTGATTGCCGCCATCTCGCTCCTCGGGTCGATCGGGGTCACTTGCCCGGCCATGATGTAGGACTGGGGCGATCCCGGGCGGTCGATCAGTACGATCTTTGAGGCTTTGGGCCGCTGCGGAACCTCGCCGAAGCTCTTCACGCCCTTTGGCGCGGACGTCGGAGTCCAGGTGCCGAAGCTCCGTTCCAGCTGCTGCTGCACCTCTTCGAGCGGCAGGTTCGAGACCACGAAAATCTCGAGATTGTCGGGGCGAAGCCAATGCTGGCGGAAGCTCTCCAAATGCCCGCGAGTGAAGAATTTCACCGCGTCCGGGCTTCCAAGCGCGGTTGTGCCGTACGGATGCGTCTCACCATAGAGAAGCGCCGGAAGCGCCCGAGCGGCGATCCCCTGCGGGTCCTTTTGCGCCTGCGCGATCCCGGTCAGCAACTGGGTTCGCACGCGCTCGACTTCCGCCGGTGCGAAGTCTGGCCGCTGGACGATGTCGGCAAGCAGGTCGAGCGACGGCGCCAGGTTTGCGCTCAGCGCCGACAGGGTGACCGTGCTGGTGTCGACTCCGCCTCCGGCCGCGATTTGCGCGCCCAGTCTTTCCTCGGCCTCGGCGATTTCCTGCGAGCTCATGCCCGCGGCGCCTTCGTCGAGCATCGACATGGTGAAGTTCTGCAGGCCGCGTGAGCCCGGCTGGTCGGCCGAAAAGCCGGCGTCGAACACCAGCCCGACCTGGGTCACCGGAACCGTGGTGCGCTGCGCATAGGCAAGCTTGACCCCGTTCGACAGCTGGACGTGACGGACGTCGGGGAAGTCGAGCGCTGCAGGCTCACCGACCGGCGGGATCTCGCGCTTGACCTTCGGGGTCGCGAT
Source organism: Sphingomicrobium sp. (assembly GCA_036261735.1). Lineage (GTDB taxonomy): Bacteria > Pseudomonadota > Alphaproteobacteria > Sphingomonadales > Sphingomonadaceae > Sphingomicrobium. The sequence continues at coordinate 3,059 of DATAKH010000126.1, read as the reverse complement.
GTCGGCGCTCTTGCCTTTCTTCGCCGCGAACTTCGACTCTTCGTACGGGGGCCTGTCGCCCGGCTCTAACCTGATCGCGAACGCCGGCCGCGAAAGCCATTGCTGCATCGCTGCCTTCACGTCCGCGGGCGTAATCGCCGCATAGGACGCCAGAGTCTTCTTGTAGAAATCGGAATCGCCGGCGAACACCTGGCCCTCGGCCAGCGCGACCGCCTTGCCCCCGAAGCCGCCGACCTGCTCGAGCCCGCGGATCCGCCCGCTAACCTCGCGAGTGGTCGCCCGCTGCACCTCGTCCTCGGTCGGGCCGTTGGCGATATAATCGGCAAGAATCTCGTCGAGCCTTTTCTCGACGACCGCCGGGTCCACGCCCGGCTTCACCGTCGCCGTCACCTCGAACAGGCCGATCCGCTGGAAAGGCTGGAGCCCGGCCGTAACCGAGACCGCCAGCTTTTCGTCGCGAACCAGGATCTCGTCGAGCCGCGAGCTTGCAAGCCCGCCGAGGATCGACCCGCCGACATCGAGCGCCGCGAGCTGCGGCGAAAGCAGCCCAGGAACCGCCCAGTGACGCTGGATCTGGGTCGCTGCGACCCGGTCCTTCATTACGATCGACTTGGGCGCAGCCAGTGTCGGCACGTCGGCCGCCGCCGGGACATTGACCGGCCCCGGCTTGATCGCCCCGAAATATTTCTCGACCAGCGGCCGCGCTTCTGCGGGCGTGATATCGCCGGCGAGCACCAGCGTCGCGTTGTTGGGGCCGTATTTGTCGATGAACCATTCTTTGACGGTGGCGAGGCTTGCGGCGTCGAGGTCCGCCATCGAACCGATCGTCGAATGCTGGTACGGATGGCCGTCGGGGAAGAGGTTGCCGAGCACCTCATATTCGACCAGCCCGCCGGGCTGGTTGTCGCCTTGGCGCTTCTCGTTCTGGACGACGCCGCGCTGGTTATCGAGCTTCTCCTGGGTGACCGCGCCGAGCAAATAGCCCATTCGGTCGCTCTCCATGAACAGCGCCTTTTCGAGCGCCGATTTGGGCACGGTCTGGAAATAATTGGTGCGGTCGAACCAGGTCGTCCCGTTGTAATCGGTGGCGCCGATCTGCTGCAGATATTCGAAATAGTCGCCCGGCAGATTGTCCGACCCGTTGAACATCAGGTGCTCGAACAAATGCGCGAAGCCGGTCTTGCCCGGCGGCTCGTCCTTGGACCCGACATTGTACCAGGTGCTCACCGCGACGACCGGCGCCTTGTGGTCCTCGTGCACGATGACGGTCAGGCCGTTGGCGAGCTTGAAGCTCGTGTGCGGGATCGCGACTTGGCCGACCAGTTCGCTGACCGGCGCTGGCGCCGGCTCGGCGGGCGCAGCGGTTACCGGCGCTTCGACCGGGGGCGGGGCGAGGGCGACTTGCTGCGGAGCGGTCGCGCAGGCGGCGAGCGCCGAGGTGGCGAGCAGGAGGGTCAGTCGGCTGAGGCTGTGAGTCACGCTGGTTCTCCGGGAAATTACGGGCGCGAGCTTAACCGCGCGCGCGAAGCAGGCAAGACGCGCCGACGAACGCGCGCCAGATTTCGACCGACGGCAGGGCGGGCGGTGTCAATTGCCCACCGGAAGCCCAGTCGCGCCCTCGATGATGTCGCCAAGGCCGAAGCGCTTCTTCTTTTTCTTCGGCTGCTGCTGCTCCTGTGCCTGCGGCCGCGCGTCGCCGCCGCCCATCATCGCCCCCATTCCAAGCATCAGCGTCGCGCTCGTCTTGTAGCGGGCGCGGACGGTCCACGTGGGCGCCTTGGGCTTATCGGAGAAATGGGCTTCGGGGCCGTAGCCGATCATCATCACCATTCCCGCCGGCGACGCCTTCGCCACTTCCGCCGGGACCGTGCACTGGCTTGTCGTCGGGGCGAGCAGCGCGCCGCTCGCGACCAGCGGCTTCACCTGCGAGGGTGACAGATAGTCCATGTTGGGAAAGGCGGTCGCCTTGTTGGCGCTCGTCCACACGATCATGTCGCCGCTGCTGTTTCCGCCGAACATCGCCAGCGCATAGCCGGTCGCCTGCGGCGCGGGGGTCCAGGCGAGCGGGATCGCGCCCGACGGCGTCGCGCCGGCTTCGCGAAGCCCGAGCGCCGGCATGAAGTCCTGCCCCTGCGCGAGCGAGAAGGCGATCGGCGGCGAATAATTGCCCTCTACCTTGTGCGCTCCAATGAGCGACGCGGCGGGCGGGACAGGCCGCGAGTCCCTGGTGTTCGGCCATTCGCCGTAACCGGCGGACTGGCCCGGCCGCGGCGGCTGGGCGGCGTGGGCCGCCGCCATCATCGCCCCGAATCCGGGCGGGATCTGGCCTGTGGCCACTTTCGAGAAATCGATCACGGTCGGCTGGCCCGCGCCGGAATGCTCGCCGCAGCCCCAGTAGATGATCATCCGCCCTTTGGGCCGCTGGAAATTGTCGGGCATCCCCGGGGTCGCGGTCACCGGCTTGCCCGGCGTGGCGGGCGCGACCAGTGGAAGGCTCGGACCCATCTGCATCCCCGGCGGGATCAGGTGGCTCGCCTGCGGTGACGCCGCCTTGGTCCGCGAGGCGAGATAGAGGTTGAGCGTGTGGCTGGCCTGCCCGCCGCCCTCCATCATCTGCATCATCTGCTGCATGTTGGGCCTGCCGCCCATCAACCCCGCGCCCATCCCGCTCGCGGTGGCGGCGTCCATCCAATATTCGGCGACCGGCGGCGGAGCCTTGGGGGCCGCGGCCCCCACCAACATCGCCGACGCAAGCATCACGCAGATACGCTTCATTCGATTGCCCCCCTGTGCGCAGCCACTATAGCGCGGCTCGAAATGACCGACATCAGCAAAATCCGCAACTTCAGCATCATCGCCCACATCGACCACGGCAAGTCGACGCTGGCCGACCGGCTGATCCAGGCGACGGGCGGTCTGACCCAGCGCGAGATGAAGGAGCAGCTGCTCGATTCCATGGACATCGAGCGCGAGCGCGGGATCACCATCAAGGCGCAGACGGTTCGGCTCCAGTGGAAGGGCCACGAGCTCAACCTGATGGACACGCCCGGCCACGTCGA
>DATAKH010000125.1:0-1695 GCA_036261735.1 Sphingomicrobium sp. | reverse complement strand
GGGCTTGTTGACAGTGCAGAGGGCGTCACCTAGGTCGCGCGCCTCTCATCGAGGCCCGGCTTCGGTGGGACCCAGGAAAAATGCGCGGGTGTAGCTCAGTTGGTTAGAGCGCCGGCCTGTCACGCCGGAGGTCGCGGGTTCAAGTCCCGTCACTCGCGCCATTCCACGCACACGCCGTCCCTCGCGAGCGCTTCTTGAATCGCCGCGCATGCAGTAGGTTGCGGGCGCGATGAGCATGCAGGATTCCGCTTATGCAGCCCTCGGCCTCAGGCCCGGCGCCCGCCGGAGCGAAGTCGACCAGGCCTATCGGCGGCTCATCAAGCTCTACCATCCCGATCGCACCGGCGGTGACGGCCACCGCGCCGCCGAGATCAACCGTGCCTACACCCTCCTGCGCCGTAGCGGGCTTGCGGCGACACCAAGGCCGCAGCGGATGCCTATGCCGGTTCCGCGACCGCGACGCGCTGGTCGCCCACGGTTTCGATGGGCGATGCTCGCGGCACTGGCTGCGGTCGCGGCCGGCGGGTTCGCGGCAATGGACAAGCGAGGGGCGATTGGCCGCGCGACCGATCGAATGGCGATCCGCTTGCCGGTCTCCGAAACGATCCCGCTTGCCCGATTTTCGTCGCCTGTGACGAGCTTTGACGAGCCGCTCAACTTGCAGGTCATCGACACCGCCATCGCCAACGCGGTGGAGTTTCATGAGGCCGGCGATCCTGGGGGCGCGGGAGAATTCAGCCGGCAGTGCCAGGTGAAGCTCCGCCAGCAACCGAACCTGGCGCGATTCGACGCGTGCTCGGCCTTCGACGAGGCGACGGTAACCTTGCTTGGAGATGAGGTCGTAGCCGATTCGGGCTCGTTCGACATTTCGGCTGTCGTCGTTCGCGAACTGGGGGCGGCGCGCTTATTGTCCGGCGACGCTGCGGGCGCTGAATTCCGGATTCACCGCATTCGGTCGCGGGTCGAAATGGCGCTGCTTCCGAGGCTGGATCCAGCCGCTGGGGCGCCGCCCTAGTTTGAGGCTTCGACGGCTGCCTTGGGCGCCTTACCGAGCGGCTTCTGGTTGGCGTCGGAAGCTGTTCCCGAGAGCGTCCAGCGAAGGTTGTCCGAGGCCGCGACCTTCTCGACATAGTCAACGTGCGGCGCCTTTTCTGCGGCCTCGCGCGCTTCGGCGAGCTTGAAGCGCACCGCGACCCTCCCGGCGGGCGCCTTTTCGAGCTCGGCACCAGGAATGTCGGCAATTTGCTGCGCTTGTGCTGCCGCCGGGCGGCTGGCCAGGGCGGCAAGCGCCATTGACTTGAGCGCGCCCGAATCCGGTTCCTGCTTCGCGTAACGCTGCGTGAATGCGGGAGGTTTTCCCCAGCCACCGGCCCAGCGGTAGAAAAGATGCGCTCCGACGACCGCATTCTTCGCCAGGCTGGAAGCCCAATAGGGAAGGACATAGTCGGCGTGATAGTGGGTCGCGAGGCCGACGGGGCCGAACACCGCTCCGTTCAGCGCCGCCTGCGCGATGCGCTTGGCACGCGCCCAGCCTTCGCTGTCCGGCCGCCGCTGGAGCGAACCGTCGCAGGTGAAGGTGAATTGGCAGCCGGTCACGCGAGTCGAGCCTTGGTAGACAACTCCGCAAACGCTCGACGGGAAGGCCGGGTGGCGGACGCGATTGAGCACGACCTGGGCAACCGCGCGCTCGCCATC